>JAQGJA010000180.1 GCA_028290805.1 Alphaproteobacteria bacterium | reverse complement strand
ATCCGCGCGTGGGAGCGGCGCAAGCTGATTTCGCCCCCACGCCGGACGGCGACAGGCACGCGTCTCTATACCGATGCCGATGTGGAAACCATGCGCCGGGCGCAGCAGGCTCGGGGTTCCGGTCCCGAATCGCCACCGGCGAGTTAAATAGAGCCGGCTGGTCGGGGGGTGACTCCTACATCTACACCCCGACCAGCCGGACCCGATTTGCGTGAGACGCCATCCGGGCGGGAAGGTCTCAACGCATCATCAGCTAAGGGAATGATAGCACGATCTGCGCCCCTGTAAAGCGGGCCAGAGCTATCGGACCCTTGGGAGGGACATATGCGACAGGCGACAATCACCCTCACCGCACTCGGCGACGCGCATTTGCGGTTCCCCTTCAGCCAGGAACTCGTGGACGACCTGAAGGCGCAGATCCCGGCGCACTGCCGCGCTTGGACACCCCAGACCAAGACCTGGTGGATCGCCGCATCGTTCGTCAATCTGGCCGCGCGGCTGGCCGAAGGCTATTTTGACGTCGAGCATATCGACGCCCCGCAGGCGCGCCAGCGCGCTTACACCGCCCCACCGCCACGACCATTACACCCCGATCCCTTCGCAACCTTGCATCTGCTCCCCAGTGCGCCGCCCGAGTTGATCGAGGCGGCCGCCCGCTCGTTGGCGAAACTTTTCCATCCCGATCTCAAACCTGAACACGAGAAGGCGCTCGCCACCGCGAAGATGGCCCAGATCAATCGCGCGGTCGAGGACCTGCGTCGCCGGCGAGGTGTCGCATGACCGCGACATCTACCGAGCGTTGGATCCGTGTTAAGCCTGGCAATCCCTGCCAGATTTGTAAGCATGACGGATTCTGTGAAGTCTCTCCCGATGGCGCTATCGCTGGGTGTATGCGCGTGAGCGATGGCGCTTTCAAAACGGTGCCAACTGCGCTGGGCGACAAGTATCTCCACGATCTAACCGGCGTACCGCGCGAACGCCCCGCGCCACGTCCGAAACCCAGCGCATCGGCGCGCGATGTTATGGCTGACCGGGCGGTGTTCAGCATCGTGATGCGAGCCTGCGCCACGTTGTCCGAGTTGGCGACGAACGAACTGGTACGGCGCTTCGGCACCATCAATGCCCCGCAGATCATCGAGCGCTTCCGTATCGGCTATTGTGACGGCCCGGCGCTCTTGCAGGCCCTCGACGCCGCAGGTCGCCGCCAGGACGCGATCGCCGCCGGGGTGCTCCGACGCGATGGGACGGTGCCGCGCTCGCTGCTGGGTCACCTGCTCATCCCGTACATTCGCGACGGGTTGGTGCATGACATTCGCATCGCCGGGATCAAGGGGATCCATGAGGCCACCAAGGAAATCAGCCTGCCCGGCAGTTACGCCGATCGTGATATCGCCGACCTCTTCCACAATCACGACGCACTGAAAGACATTGGTGAGGACGGCACGATCCATATCTGCGGCGGTGCCTACAAGACGATGGCGTTGGCGCAAGCAGGATTACTGGTTGTCGGGTTACGCGGCGAGGCCGAGCTGAGTGAGGGACACATCGCCGCGCTTCAGGCGGCGGGCGTGCGCACGATCATCCTGCACATCGATGCCGAGGATCCGAAGGAAGGTCAGCCACTCAGCGCCGGTCGTCGTCTCGGGCTGACCAAGGCCGAGCGCTTGGCGACCGCTGGCTTCGTTGTCCGTGTTGCCGAGCCGCCGCATGAACCTGGCACGGCCAAGGTCGATGGTGATTCGCTCCTCCGCGACCTCGGGCCGCGTGCGGTGCGCGACTACGCTTACAGTGCGATAGCGCTCGAAGCGTGGCGGGTGGTGATCGGCGTCGAGTCGCCGGGTGCCCCTCCCGAGATCGTCGGGCGTATGGAGCGTATGGAGCAAGAGAACCGTAACCTTCGCGCCTTGCAGGTTGCCTCCGCCCATCTCGATCGGAACAAGAATTTCAAGGCCCAGAAGCCGACGATCAAAGCCGTGGTGTATGAGTACGCGTCGAAGCTTAGCCGCAATGAGATCGACGCCAATGGCTGGATGCGCACGACGCGTGCGGCGCTCGCCGAACTGAGCGGCGGGTCGGACGATACGGTTGGGGATCACCTTGAAGAGGTCTCCCAGTGGGGCGTTGGCATCCATAAAGACGTGCGCTACGAAGAGCATCGTCGCGTTGACGACGATGGCCAGGTGGCGGTTGAACGCCGCAGGGTCCTGCTCCTCAAAGTCGATGGCCGACCGGCTGAGGTGCTGATGGCGTTGGGGGGCGACTATGCGCCGCCCCGCGCGATCAATAAGGTCACCGGCAAGGAAAAGGATACGTGGGGCGGCAAACGGACGCCCTGCCCGCGCTGCCAATCGTTGCGCCGCCTCAAGATCGAGGCCTGCGCCGACTGCGGTCACGAATTCAGCCGGACGGTAGAAGAGCCGCCCGCCGATACCCCGTTGCCGTCGCGCGATGCGTCGATTAATGCAGCTGACCTGCGCGTTGAGCAAGAACCCGACGAACCGGATGCCCATGTGCCGAGTGTGCCGCCCACGCCGATCTAGGAACTGGCGGCGACACCCCAGACATATCCCCATGAGCCGCTGGCGCACG
>JAQGJA010000077.1 GCA_028290805.1 Alphaproteobacteria bacterium | reverse complement strand
CAAGGCACGCGCCAAATTCCAATATCCGCGCCTCATGGTCATGGCCGAAAGCGACCAGGTCGTAATCCCCCGATTTGGCCATCGCCGTGGCATAAAACGGATAATGCGTCATGCCAACCCGGATACTGTCCAGCTCCAGCGCCACATATTCGCCGTGCAGGGTGATATGCGGATAATTGCTGTGAACCAGGGTCGCCATGCGGAACCGATCCCCATCATTATTGCCGAACACGACTTCGACTTTAATATCATGCAGGTTGCTAAAAAGGCCCAGCATATTCGGCGCGCAAAAATCCCCGCAGAACAGCAAGGTTTTAACATTCATCTGCTGAATAGTTTCCAAGGCCTGTTTTAATAGGGCTTTGTGATCATGGCTGTCGGACAGGATGGCGATTTTCATTTTTCTACTCCGTCATGCTGAACTCGTTTCAGCATCCATGTCGATGCCTGCGCCAGCGGTTAAATGGATCCTGAAACAAGTTCAGGATGACATTGTTGTTAATTGCCCATCGCCACGACGTCGTAATTACTCTCAACAAAGCCCGGCTCGATCCCGTAAATATCCAGGGTCGAGCGTAACGCACCCTTCTTCTCTACCAGGAATAATTCCTCAAACACTCCCTCGCCCTTATCTACCGCTTCGAGGTTCCGCAGCAATTGCTGGTATCCGGTGAGGTGGGCATTGTCTTCGGCAATGGCGATGGCGATATGGCCGCCGTTGCGGATTTTGAAACTGCCCCAGCTGGTCGGCATTTCGATGCCGTCATAGCCTTCCGTCGCTTTTACCGGTGCGATGATGCGCAGGGCTTCCGGTTTGGGCTGGTACACGTCGGGAAAGCGCTGGTCGTCAAATTTGGAATATTTCGAGGCCAGGCTGTCCGCGCCGATTGTCCAGATGCCATAGACCGAAGTGTTCAGCGAAAAATGCGCTTCACCCGTATGCAAATCCAGCAACTCTTCCGTTGTCAGCGACGATTTCGCCATCGCCGCCATGTTATGGACCAGCATGTAGGTTTGGTAAGCCTGTTTGTAATCATATTCATGCGAAGAAAAAACCAGGAATAATTCTTCCTTGAGGTCAGCCTTGATCGCCTTGGCCGTTTCGGCCTGGCCGGAAATATCCTGGGTCGCCCATTCCTGGGCAATACCCAACGGCCAGGCGAAAATGCTGGCCGTCTTGCGCATCGGCTTACCATGACGAAGCGCCTCGATCACATGGCTGCGATACAGATCCGGTGTATTAATGGTCAGAAAACGACCAGCGGCTTCACGTTCCTGGACCGGAACGAACCCGACTTCAACAGCATATCTGGACCAGGGCGTTTTAAGCGAGAACATGTTCGGCCTCTAATGAAATTATAAATAGCTGACTTTACATCATTATTCAAGAAGTTTTGCAATCTGTTTGCGCATCAAGGCTGGATCAAGCTGGAATTTTTTATCAGTGGACGGCATGTTAAATGTATTCTCCAGCCGTTTTAGTAAATCATCATCATTGCTGTAAACCAAGGAAACATTCTTTGAAAGATCAATTATATTCAGTAAGGAACGCTCCGGCTGTGCATCGAGCGCATGGCAGATAAAATCTTTATGTTCCTGCCAGAATTCCGTTCCTTCGATTAATTCAAACTGGGTAAAGCCATAAATGCCATCTTCCAGAATATAGGTTTTACGTTCAAGGGAAATGGCATCGTACAGGTTATCAAGAATATCCTGTTTGCGCGCCAATAATTGCCCATCGCAGTAACGGTCGCAATCAGGGCTATGTTTCTTCAGCCATTCAGCCACATCACGGTCGCGTTCAGTGGTGACAGCGCCCTTCAGGCACAATGTATTGGAATAAATGGCGCCATACAGCATACTGGCCGATATTTCCGTAGGAATAAGGTTGGCCTTTATAAAATATTCCGTAACCTGTGTTGCCGCAGCACCGACTTGTTCTAGTTCAATCACCGCATTCGGGAAATCCTTTTCTGCATCATGCAGAAAACGGTGATCGATTACTTTTGTCACCAGCCCCAGATCAATAAAATCCGGCAGGGCTTCCGCCCGGCTGAGGTCGACCAGTTGGAATTCTTCCGCCTGTTTCACTTCCTCTAACGTCGCTAAATTACTAATGCTAAATTCCTCTAAATAAAACCGCGCCTCACCGTCAGGTGTATCACCCAGCCATACCTTTGCAGCTTTTCCTTGACGTTGAAGATATTCTGCAAAAGCCATTGATCCCCCCACCGCATCCAAATCGGGTCTTTTCATGCAAGGGAGGATGATCATTTTATGTCCTAAAAATGCATGGTCCGCCCATAAGCCCCAAGCACACTTTCATGCATCATCTCCGACAAAGTCGGGTGCGCGAAAATCGTATGCATCAGTTCCGCTTCCGTCAATTCGTTCGTCTTGGAAATCACATAGCCCTGGATCATTTCTGTGACTTCGGCGCCGACCATATGGGCGCCGAGCAATTCGCCGGTTTTGGCGTCGAAGAGGGTTTTGACGAAGCCTTCCGGCTCGCCCAGGGCAATGGCCTTGCCATTGCCAATGAAGGGGAATTTGCCGACTTTTAGTTCAAATCCGGCTTCCTTCGCCTTGGCTTCGGTCAGGCCGACGCTGGCGATTTGCGGGCGGCAATAGGTACAGCCGGGGATGTTGGATTTATTCAGCGGATGCACGTCTTTAACCCCTGCGATTTTTTCGATGCAGATCACCCCTTCATGGCTTGCTTTATGGGCCAGCCAGGGCGCGCCGGCGACATCGCCGATGGCGTAGACGCCGGGCTCGTCTGTGCGGCAATAGGGGTCGATGACGATCTGGCCGCGCTCGACTTTAACCTTGGTTTTTTCCAGGCCGATATTTTCGACATTGCCGACGATGCCGACCGCCATGATGACGCGGTCAAAGGTGGCTTCGGTCGAAGCGCCGTCTTTTTCAATCGTCGCCGTCACCTTGCCGTCGCCTTTTTTCAGGGCTTTGACCATCGCCTTGGTGATAATCGTCATGCCCTGTTTTTCAAAGGATTTCTGCACGAAAGCAGAAACTTCGGCGTCTTCCACCGGCACGATGCGGTCCATCACCTCGACCAGTGTCACCTTGGTGCCCATATTCTGATAAAACGAGGCAAATTCCGAACCGATGGCGCCAGACCCCACGACCAATAATGTTTCGGGCTGCTTCATATCCGGTGGCATCATGGCTTCGCGCGCAGTCCATATCAGGTTGCCGTCCGGCTCCAGACCCGGCAAGACGCGGGCGCGTGAACCTGTAGCGATGATGATATGCTTGCCCGCAAGCGTCGTGCCTTTCGCAGGGCCGTCCGTCACATTGACCTTGCCGCCGCCGGCCAGTTGGGCGTAACCGTCGAACACCGTGATCTTGTTTTTCTTCATCAGGTGCTTGATCCCGGCGACCAATTGGGCCGAAACCCCGCGCGAGCGTTTGATGATATTCGCGAAATCATGCTGGATATTGTCAACCGAAAAACCAAACTCGGCCAGATTATGCAGCTTGTGGTTTATCTCGGACGAGCGCAGTAAGGCCTTGGTCGGGATGCAGCCCCAGTTCAAACAAATGCCGCCAAGATGTTCTTTTTC
>JAQGJA010000196.1 GCA_028290805.1 Alphaproteobacteria bacterium | reverse complement strand
GGTTCCAAATATCAGCAGGTCCTGTTCCAGAATAGGCGTGGTTGCGATCTGCTTTCTGATTTCGCGGGTCCACAACGTTCTAAAATCTGCCTGACGTATTGAATGGCTGGGATTTGCGACGCTTGGCAAATAATGAAAAAGGATTGCAATAACAAGAAGAGCGGTAATAAGACCCAGCCATTTTCCTTTATTTGTCATTATAACCTCCTGCGAGCCTGGATGATTGCTTTCGTAACCTTAAGACGAGCAGTCTGAACATTTCCTTGGTAACTTTTTTAAATAAAAAAAATTAACTTTCCCCTAAGGTTGATTCATAAGTAGTGTCGCCCTCTAGCTCCATAGACTCGAAGCAAGGCAAACTCCGTCGCAGGTGGTAACCGTTTGGAAATTTACTCGGTAGAAAGATATGCATCGGCATCTTATAGAGCAAAAGCAAGCCTTCCAGGTGGGCCACCGGATCAATGTTCCCAGGAATAAATCCGTATTCTACACGAATAATGTATTCTTCTGTACTCGCGATAATTCTAAACTTTAAGTAGAAATATCTGAAAGCAGCTTTTTCAGAATGTTCATATCAATTGGCTTTACCAGGTGATGATGGAAGCCCGCTTCCTGGGACCGCTGTCTGTGCTCTGGTTGACCCCAACCCGTTTGAGCAATAAAAATCGACTTCTCTAAAAGAGGCTCAATGCGCATGGCTTTGCATACCTCGTATCCGCTCATTCCCGGCAATCCGATATCCAGTAAGACAATATCTGGCTTGAACGTGCGGGCTATTTCTATTGCTGAGGGGCCGTCATGTGCAAGTTTGGCTTCGTGTCCTGAAAGCTCTACCATCCATCCCAGTGTTTTTGCAGAAGCTTCGTTGTCGTCTACAACAAGTATGCGCAAAGACTGGCCTGAAACTTCCTTTATATCGCTGGTTATCTGAATGTCACGTTCCTGCTGCTTTATGATGATAGGCAGGCGAACGCTGAACACACTGCCTTTTTGAGGTCCGTCGCTATAAGCGGAAATCTCGCCACCATGCATCTCCACCAGGCTTTTAACCAGAGTAAGTCCAATGCCGAGGCCGCCATGAGAGCGTTCTAAAGAACTATCAACCTGTGCAAACATTCCGAAAATATCCGAAAGCTTATCCGGCGGAATGCCGATTCCATTATCTTTGACTTCTATAATAGTAAATGCCTCTTCTATGCGGACCGTGATCTCTACATTCCCACCTGGATCCGTGTATTTTGATGCGTTGTTGAGTAAATTAGAGAATATTTGTGAGATGCGTGCTGCATCAGCATCAAGCCAAATGTCTTCCTGTGGCAAATCAGCTATAAAACTTTGACTGCGTTGTTGCAACAAAGGGGAGGCGGTCTCTATTGCATGATCTATGACGCTTTTGAGGGTAACGCGCTCTTTTCGCAATTCTATTTTCCCCTGGTTAATACGCGAAACATCCATTAAGTCATCAACCAGATGGATCATATGCTTTACCTGACGTTCGATAGTATCTTGTAACTGCCGGCAGAGCTCGGGGTCGCGGGTCATATTCATTATATTAAGAGCGTTATGAATCGGTGCCAAAGGATTCCGCAATTCATGCGCCAAAGTTGCAAGAAATTCATCTTTGCGTTTATCGGCATCCTTGATTTTTTCAACAAGTCCTGCATTTTCGAAGGCAACGCCCGCCCGTGAGATCAATTCGTTGCTGATGGAAATATCCGCGTTGGAATACTCCTCTTGCCTTACAAGAATAACGGCGCCTTTCACTTTCCCGCCTATAGAGATAGGAACAGCTATTGCCGCTAGTTGATCGTCTTCATTTACAGGGAAACTCTCCATTGAGCTTTTCAGTTCTTTTAAGACGGCCGACAAGGAAAATCCCGAAAGGATCGTCGTCGTCTCATTTTCGATGCTATTAAACATTAACTTCTTCAATTCGGTTGACTGATGAAGACTTGAACCAATGCAATGGCTTTCAATACTTCCATTACTGTTAGACCAGGCGAGTTTCAATTCAATTTTATTGTCATCATCGCTGGTATTCAGCCAAGCAACAGTGCGATCCGCCAGAAAAGGAATTGGCAGGCGCGCCAATAAACAGAGCAGATCATTTTGATCCTGCACGCGGGCCAAGGCCTTGCTTACCGTAATTAAAAATTCCGAGCGCCGGCCTGATTCTTCGGCTGCAGCACGAAGCGCCCTTTCTGTCGCCTGGGAGGCCGCCTGTCGGCGCATTTGAGATAACTCGATAAAAACGCGCACTTTTGCACGTAATATTTCCGGCACAACCGGCGTCGGGAGATAATCCACAGCGCCACTTGCATAGCCTTGAGCCATCCGAATTTCATCATTAAACGCTGTAAGAAATATAATGGGAGTATGCGATGATTTTTTTCTTTGCCTTATGAGCGAAGCCGTCTCAAACCCATTCATTCCAGGCATGTTGACGTCCAATAGAATAACTGCGAATTCTTCTTTCAGCACAAGCTTCAGCGCCTCTTCACCTGATCGTGCAAAGATCAGGTTCTGGCCCAGCTCTTCAAGCATAGTCTTGTAAACCAGGATCTTCTCATCCAGGTCGTCCACGATAAGAATATTTACTGGATCTTTGCTAAAGAGCGGTGGTCCATTCTCATCTAGGAGATCAGGGGTGGGCTTAGTAATATAATTTTTCATCTTCTTCCCTAACGCTGAAGCCAGGCGCACAGGACATTTATCATCTGTTCTGTGTCAACCGGTTTCGAAAGATAATCCCATGCGCCAGCTTCAATACATTTCTCGCGGTCACCCTTCATCGCTTTAGCCGTAACGGCCACAATGGGAAGCTCATTAAGGTTATGTACTTTCCGTATTTCCCGCATCGTTTCCATGCCGTCCATTTCAGGCATCATGATATCCATCAGCACAATATCGATATCCTGTTCCGTAAGCAGCATATTAATGGCATCACGGCCATTATCGGCGGATATAATATTCATCTGATATTCTTCAAGCACACTGGATAACGCAAAAATATTACGCATGTCATCATCCACTATCAGGACTTTCTTGCCTGCAAGGATTTTATTGGACTGGTGCAGGTCGGCCATGCGTACTTTCTTGGACTCCGGAAGCTTGCTTATGTTTCGATGCATATATTCCATGCTTAAATCAAGAACGCGCTCGACTGAATGGGCATGGCCGATTTTATAGGTTGCATTAAACCGTCTTAACTCGTTAGATTCAAAAGTTCCATTGCCGTATACAATAATTGGCATACGGAAACCTTCCACGCCTTCGCTATCGCTATCCGCCGAAAGTTCCTCCAGAAGATGGATTGCCTCGGGATTAAGGATTATACAATCTGCTTTCTGTTTCTTTATGGACGCAAGCGCTGCTTTCGCATCCTTAACCGCTTTGATTGTAACATCGTCTGCCGTTACAGCGTCAACTATCTGTTTGCGCAACTGAGGATTGGGCTCTATCAGCAGGATGTTCTTTTGTCTTCTGTGGACAAACTTTGCTGTCATGTCCAGCAGGTTATTTAAGATGCTGGCATTTTCCAACGGCTTTGCTATGAACGCAACGGCTGATGAACCCAGGGCGCGGTCCCGGGCATCATCTGTGGAAATAACACAAACGGGAATATGGCGTGTCGATAGGTCGTTCTTAAGCCGCTCCAGCACCCGCCATCCCTGCATATCCGTCAGTTTCATGTCCAGGAAAATAGCATCCGGGCTATAATCATAGGTTAGAGCCAGTGCAACGGCACCGAGTGATGTCACTAACCCCTTGAAGCCTTTTTCGCGTACGCTGTCGAGGACAAAACGCGCAAAGCCCAAATCATTTTCCACGATTAGAATAACCGTATCCCCCGGCTGGATGATATCTCTGTCATCCCCGACTTCGTTGATTAAATGACCCCCGGCTGCTTCTGCTTCTTCCCAGGTAGTTTCGGTACTTTCTGCAGGCGCTTTGAGCAATAATGAATTATTGATGCTGCCTTCTGCATTTTCATTCATCATATCGATATTGCCAAGAACTTTCCTGTTACGCG
>JAQGJA010000038.1 GCA_028290805.1 Alphaproteobacteria bacterium | reverse complement strand
GCTTTGAACACCGTCAGCCAGTTCACCGCTTTACTGGACCAGGAAACGGCGGCGCTGCGTGCCTCCAATTATAATCTGTTCGATGCTTTGCAGGACAAAAAAATCCAGCTGGCCCATGAATACCAGGACGCCATCCTGGCCTTTGAAGAAGATGTCGATCTGTTGAAGGATCTGCCTGCCTCTATTAAAGATAAACTGCGCCTGGCACATGCGGGCTTTACCGCCTCGGCCGATGCCAACCAGGATACGCTGATGGCAACCAAAAACGTCTCCGAACGCATCGTCACCCTGATCATGAATGCGGCCCGCCGCTCGGTCCAGAACGGCCCCTCCTATTGCGCGGGCGGGATGCAGAATATGTCGGAAAAGATCCCGGTCCATTTCAAACTGAACGAAGTTTTGTAAAACCGGCCTTCCCCCCTTCCCGTTTTTGGCGTATAACGGCTTGCAAAACGGAGGGAACGATGACCAAACATAAACCCGTGATGCTGTGTATCCTGGATGGCTGGGGCCTGAACCCGATCCAGGAAAACAATGCCGTCGCCATGGCCGATACGCCGAATTTCGACCGGCTGTGGAATAATTTTCCCCATACGCATTTACGCGCCGACGGCCATGCCGTGGGCCTTCCCGAAGGGCAGTTTGGCAATTCCGAAGTGGGGCATTTAAATATCGGTGCAGGCCGCATCGTGTTCCAGGACCTGCCGCGCATCACCATGGCGCTGGAAAACGGCCTTCTGGCCCAGAACCAGGTTTTGCTGGATTATATCGAAGCCCTGAAACAAAATGGCGGCACGGCGCATGTCATGGGCCTGGTCTCCAATGGGGGCGTCCATGCGCATCAGGACCAGATCGCGGGCGTCATCAAAATTATCTCCTCGCATAACGTGCCCATCATCATGCATATTTTCACCGATGGCCGCGATACGCCGCCGGCCAGCGCCTCGGGCTTTGTCGAAAAATTCCTGCACGATTTGAATGAATGCGCCAACGTGAAGATCGGCACTGTCTGCGGCCGTTTCTATGCCATGGACCGCGATAACCGCTGGGAACGCGTCAGCCTGGCCTGGCAGGCCATTGCCGAGGGCAAAGGCTTGCACGCCCCCGATGCCCTGACTGCAATCTCGCAAAGCTATGCGGCGGGCGAACAGGACGAATTTATCAAGCCGACCATTATCGGCAATTACGCCGGAATTCAGCCTAATGACGGCTTGTTCATGACGAATTTCCGCGCCGACCGTGCCCGTGAAATCCTGCGCGCTTTGGTCCGCCCGGATTTCCCCGATTTCGACCGCGGCGATTACACCGTACCGAAACTTAATCTGGGCATGGTGGAATATTCCGTCGATCTGAATGAATTCCTGACCACCGTGTTTCCGACGATCGACATGAAAGACCTTTTGGGTGAAATCGTTTCAAAAGCAGGCCTTGCGCAACTCCATACGGCGGAAACGGAAAAATATCCGCATGTGACCTTCTTCTTCAATGGCGGGGTCGAGCCGCCTTATCCCGGCGAAGAACGCATCATGGTTTCGTCACCCAAAGTTGCGACCTATGATTTGCAGCCGGAAATGTCCGAGCCGGAACTGACGGATAAAGTCGTGACCGCCATCAATGAAGACAAATTTGATTTCATTGTCCTGAACTACGCCAATGCCGATATGGTCGGCCACACCGGCAGCCTGTCTGCCGCGATCAAAGCGGTCGAAGCCGTCGATGCCGGACTGGGCCGCATCTGCGAAGCCATCAGCAATGCGGGCGGCGTATTGGTTGTCACCGCCGATCACGGCAATGCCGACCAGATGGTCGATCCCTTGACCGGCGCGCCGCATACGGCGCATACGACCAATCCGGTTCCGTTTATTATCGCGGGTGCCCAGGAAAATATCACGCTGCATGAGATGGGCAAATTGGGCGATATCGCCCCGACCCTGCTGCATCTGCTGGGGCTGGAACAACCGGCGGCGATGACGGGTGTCAGTTTGATCGATACGGCGGAACAGGCCGCGTTGAAACAGGCAAACGGTTAGATTGCTTAAGAGAAAAGCGCTTCGACGGTTTGTGGCAATTCTGCAATATTTTCCAGCATCACCGTTGGATTTTCAGCCTGTAATTTATCCACGGCATAACCGCCCCACAAAGCGGCGATGCTTTTAATGCCGGCATCATTGGCAAGGCCGATATCGACAGGACTGTCGCCAATCATAATGGAATGGTGCAGCTCATGGCCCGTTTCACTGATCAGGCAATACAAGGCATCGGCAGAGGGCTTGATCCTGTAATTGCGTTCCCTGGCACAACAAAGGCTGCGCTTGGCTGAAAAGAATGAAGCAAGCCCGTTGCAATCCACAAATATCGTCGCCACTTTCCGCGTATTGGCCGTGATGATCGACAGGTCATATTTTTCCGCCAGTTCGGGAATGATATTTTCCATGCCCGGAAACAATGGCGGAACAAAACGTCCCTGCTGCATCTGCTCCAGGTGAAAGGCGATCAGGGTTTCATTCATCGCGGGCTGTTCCGCAAGCGGCAGGCCCCAGCCAAGATCACGGGCGACAGGATCTATATAACCAGTGATATATTTTGCCAGGTCGCATTGAAGGCCCATTTTCGTACAAAATTCTTGGAACATCGGCTGATAGATTTTGTGTGAATCGACAATGGTGCCGTCCAGATCAAAAACAATATGTTTCTTTAAGCCCATCATACCCGCCGAAATCTTTAACCAAAGCCTACATTTTGTACATCAGCTTCACAAGGCCGGAGGCATCCGCATCGGCATCTTTTTGCTGGTAAGGCTGGGTTTCGTATTTCAGGGCAAAATTCAAGTTTATTTTGTCGCTCAGCTCTTTTTGGTAAGCGCCCTGGAACTGGATCGTGCGTCCGGTGGGAACCAGGCTTTGCTCGAATTCTGCAACGCCGATTGTGCCCGTCTGGCGGTCGACCTGCTGAGTCAGGCCCGAGGCTATGCCTGAGCGCACGCGGGTCGGCTGGCCCACCGAAAAGCTGAGTCGGTCATGGCCGATGACTTCGTCTTTGGTTGCGGTAACGGCAAAGCTGTCCGAGGTCATATCCGATACATTGTTGAACGCGGATGTAGCCGATGGCTGGGCCTGGGTCGCGCCGAACAGATAGGAACCGAACAGATTCCAGCCCGGCATTACGTCATA
>JAQGJA010000007.1 GCA_028290805.1 Alphaproteobacteria bacterium | reverse complement strand
AGGATTGTTACAGCCGTCTGCAAAACGCGGCGGAATTTTTAAACGGAGGAAACCATGCCTAGTAAGAAGAACAAACTTAAGAAGCAGAAAAACCAATCCGCCAGCGCCACCGATGAAAGCATGATCGGCCAGGATGTCAGCCAGTCCAACAAATCCCGCCAAAGAGACGATTACCGTTCCCGCTATTGATCAAGCCAAAACGGATAAAACAGGGCGCCCCACCGCAAGCGCCCTTTTTTATTGACATTGCCTTATGTATTACTACCCCCAGCCGCTTCTGCATATGAACCGGCCAGATGCGCTCCAGTAGGTCAAGGGTTTCCCCCGTCCGATAGTGCATAAACGAAAGAGGGGCTATCCCTCCGTTTTATTTACTGGAGAAATAAGCATGACCGAAAATTATTTTGTAAAACACGCCCAAACCGAAACCGAATGGGCGCAAGTGAAAACCCTGCTCGCCGAACTCCTTGCCTTTGAAATAGCGCTGCGGCCGCAGCGCAAGGAAACGGCCGCTATTATCGACGGCGCGTTTTCGTTACGTGCGCGAGAATATCGCCCTGCATCAGGGCGCCTGTATCATTGCTCTTGATGACCACAATAATGCCATCGGTTTTATCACCGGCTGGCTGGAAGGCGGTGACGGGCTGGATAGCGGCAATTATCACAGCGGCGGCATTTCCGATGTCTTCGTCCTGCTTAACTGGCGCGGGCAGGGTGTGTTCACCGCAATGCTGGCCGAAATGGCGGCGCATTTCAGAGCGCAAGGAATGACGCGGATGGAAACCTATACGCTGGGTATGAACAGAGCGATGCAGGATATACTCGCCCGTTCCGGTTTTGCGCCGCATAAGGTCTATTACGAGATCTCTCTGAACGCGCCCTAGAAAGCTGATTTTTATCCGTTTTTTACTTGACTCTGAAATGTCTGTATGCTGGCTTGGTGCGTAAGGCTTTGACTACAAGACGATCGATTACAAATTTCTTTGTGACCGGGCTTGACTGTTCCAGGGCTCGGCGCGCCGCAAGATTTCTGATGAAGACTTCCCATGACACGCCTTTCTTTCACGACTAACTCTTCGGGAGTCTTCTAAAAATGACAACAGGTGTTGTAAAGTGGTTTAACACGACAAAAGGTTACGGATTCATTCAGCCCGATGACGGCGGCAAAGATGTATTCGTCCATATCAGCGCAGTGCAAGCTGCCGGTATGCGCGACCTCAAAGAAGGCCAGCGCGTTACCTATGAACTGGTAAACCAAAAAGGCAAGGAATCTGCCGGCAACCTGCAAGCCGCCTAATTCTTTCGGTCATTCGATCAGATACAAAAACCAGCCCTCAAGGGCTGGTTTTTTTGTGGGCGGATTTTAAAAGCTGAAGCGCTTACAGGCGCATATCGTGAACGATAGCAGCCGAAGCGCGTGTTGCGGCGCGATAGCTGGCCTCAAGGCGCGTGCGTTCCGATAAAGGCAGTGTTTCAGTCATAAGAATCTCCCAATCATTGACCTGAATAAAAAAGGGGATGGCCCCCACAAAGAGCGTAACGGCAAAGCGTGCGGTTATAAAAGCGATGTCGTCCGCACTCTTTTAAGTGACCATCTGCTTTTGATTATACGGGGTTTTTTCCCTTTGAGCAAAGGAATTCAAGCCCGGTTTACGCCGTCCTTATACCGCCTGACATTCATTCACATCCCGGGATTATTCAGTTTTACAAAACCCAGAGGAGATTGTTCATAACACGCCGGAATTTTAAGGATGCACCAAACGACTCGGGCGGGCCACGATGCCTTGACCGCATGGCAAAAATCACGTCAGATAAAATCAGGCAAAACAATGCCTTCCCAAAGGGGGTAAAGAATGAAAACGATTACCTGCAAGCATTGTGGCACGCATAACGGCTATAACTCGCATTTCTGCGAAGCCTGCGGCAAACGGGTCCGAAAATCCGGCCAGGGCGGCGACAGCATGATGTTGCTGATCATTATCCTGGTCCTTATCGCTGGCGGCGCGCTGGCCTATTACATGGGCTATCGCTTCAGCGATCTTATGGCCCTGCTTGGCAAGGTGAAATAAGCCGGATTATCCGGCGCTTCCAAACCCGTTATCCAGTGCCGGTTTCAGCGTCCGGTAATGGCTGCCGCCATAAACGACCATCACACGGCGATGGGCGTTCAGTGCGGTTTGAATTGTTTCCAAAATATTGATATCGCGAAAATGGGACAATGTCCCTGAAAGGTGAGGGATAGTGCCAAAGGGTTTTGACATGTCGGGGGCAACAAAATAATTATCTATTTTTTCAAGATCAAAGGGCGGCCCTGATCTGCTCAGGAACCAGGCCTGGAAACTGCCGAAGGCTTCCGTCATTTTATCCGACAGGCGGGTCCTATAAGCCCTGTAATTATCGCGCCATATTTTTTCCAGACCGCCTTCGGCAATGCCATGGGTCCGCCAATGTGCAATGCCCCATAAAAACATGATTCCTGCAAAATCATCCGCGGAATAACCCTTTGTGACTAAATAATCGATCTGGTCCGGTTCTGTCGGCTCGCCTGAAAAAATAACAATGTTATTTTTTTTAGCCTTTAACAAAGTATAACTGGATTCGGGGAGATGTTCCGGATCCTGCCGTAATTTGTTTTCCGCATCGGCAACAAAGAAATCCTCGATTTCCTTATCCCACGCAATCTCAAATTCACTCCTCGTCAGCCCTTCCAGGATCACCGCCTTTGGCTGGAACTCTGCAAACATCCGGTCGATTAGGCGGTGCGTTTCAGAATTGATGGCATATTCATGGCGCGCGGCTATGAAGCATAAACCGTAATCGTCTTTATGATGGCGTGCGGCAAAAGGATACAGCCTGTCTTTCCGTTCCAGCGCCGTTGAATAAATTAAAATATCTTCCAGGGAAAAACGGATCATCGCCGCTCTAGCAATCCAGTTCGATACTGTCCTTGTCCCAGGGCTTGAACACGGTTTTGCGCGGTACGGAAAAGCGGCCGACGCCGAAATATTTGGTAATGGAGAAATCCCAGTCCATGTATTTCACGATCGTGCCGTCCGGCTGCTGGCAGTCATATTCAATGACATAGCCGGGGCTTTTTTCCCCGCTGGTCGAAATGGTCGAGGATTTATATTCGCAAGTCTTTGGCACATGCAAAATGCAATCGGCAAGCGCATCCCCGGTAAAGGCGAAGGCGGCGAAAACAAGGACGGTAAGGGCAAAAGATATGTGGCGCATGACGCAAAGATTAGGGCAGGGCAGGGACTTTGACAATTCCTTTAATAATGGCTGTTCCTATCAAAGGGCAACGACCCAAGAGCCCCGAACAATGCCAAAATCCCTGCAGCGCAAAGACCTGGTCTTCTATTGTGTTTTCGGCCTGGTCCTTCTGCTGGGCTGGGCCCTGGCCATTCCGGCGATTTTCGGCATAACGGTGGGGCTGAAGGGGAAATTCAACCAAGCTACCTTTTTTGTCACCGACGCCGTCCCGGCGGCGACCAGGCCATGGGATATGGCCAGACTTTATCCTAATCTGGATACGGAATTTCATCTTGGCTGGACCATGAATATGCAGCGCGATATGGAAGACATCCGCACAAAACGCAGCACGCTTTCCACGGGCATTAAAATATTCCAGCACGGCCAGGCAACCCTTGGCAATTTACAGGACATGTCCGAAACCGTCTGCATGGATTTAGAAACCGAGCCTTTCTGCCTGGGCGAAGCCCGCTTTGCCAAAGGCCAGGCCAGGATCGGCCTTTACCTGAAAAAAATCCAGGGACCGGATAAAAAAACCTCGTACAAGATTACGACACTGATCATCGAATATCCGATCAATAACGGCAGGCGATAACTAGGTAACACCCGGCTTTGCCTTTATGGCGGGCGAAGGCGCAAACCCGTCTTCCAAAGCCGGATGCAGCGTCCACAGATGCGCCGCGCCATAGACCACCAGAACGCGGTCAAACGCATTCACTGCCTGTTCGGCCACGCCGAGGCAATGGCGGTCGCGGTAATGATGGAACAATCCGCTGACATGATTAACAGAACCGAAAGGCTGGTTTACATCCGAGTGATTTCCGCCCAGATGCCCAAAGGCAAATTCCATCCCTGTGCCTTTGTAAAACCATTGCGTAAAGGCTGTGACATCTTCGGGCGGTTTTTCCACCATGATGGTATCGTATTGCGCACGCTTTGCACTCCACAGACGCTGCAGCTTTTCGATGTCCGTCTCTTCGTCCTGCAGATAACCCAAAGGCAGCATGAAATTATAGGCAAAGAAATCGAATGCAGTATAGTTTTGCCCGATAAGGTAATGCTGCAGGGCCTGTTTGGACGGCTCGCCGCTGAGATAAGGAATATTATTTTTCACGGCCAGCCTGCAGGCATAATAATGTTCTTCCATTTCGTCCTGGCCAAAGGACAAAGCGTTGCGTGCAAATTCTTCCTTGTCTGCTTCCTTGTTGGCTTCCGCGATACTGACCGGCCCTTCGGTAATGACGGCCTGCGGCTTGAATTCCGCAAAAGCTTTGGCAATCAGGCGGTGGCTTTCGGATGATATCTTTTCTTCATGCCAGATGGCGGCGTAACACAATGCCGTGCCATTCGCCTGGAAATATTGCAGCCGCGGCTGTATTTCGTGTCCGTCGCCAAGGTTGGCGGTCCATGGCAGGATTTTATCGGGGTTGAAAGTAATCATTCTATTCCTGCAAAATTGCGGATTTTATTTGTGAAAAAAGAACCTTCGGTTTACCCTTAACAATTCCACCAACCAGCTATAGCGGCAATTCAAACCCCTGCGCCTGCAAATGCTTCAGCGCGGCCAGGATGGAATAGCAGTCGAACAAGGCATCGTGTTCGTCGGCCTTCATAAGGCCGGACAATGGAAAGGCTACCAGAGGCAGCGGAATTGAAGGCCTTGGCCCGTTCCAAGAAAGGCTCCATGGATTTATTGTGGAAGTTAATCGCTAAATCATGCTGTATAAGCAGCAGCTTCACGCGCGTTGAATTCCTGGCCAATATAATCGCGCAGTTCGCCGACTGTTTCGGGGCCGAAAAATTCTTCTGCCTGAGTGATGATGGTCTCCAGCGTTCCACGGAAATTCGTAAGCAGTTTTTCTCCCGTTTCCGCTATATCTTGTTTAAATGCAGGCGGTGCTTTTTCCAGCATATTTTGATAAATGAGCGCCCGTGTCGTTGCTTGCAGTTTGTCGTTCTGCTTATAAGCGCGTGGAAAAAAACCAACATCACACACAGTTTGATTCCAATAGGCTAGGCAGGCATTGGTTTCAATGGCCATATCGACCGGTTTATCGTCCTCCAGCAAGGGATGTGAAAACTGCCAATTCATCCAGAACAGGCGTACAAATTCATCATTCTCATTGTCCCGTCTCGTCTTTAGAATAGGATCGTCGGTAAATTTCAGATCGGATAATCTGGCTTTGTCGGGCACGTAACGAGTGGAATACTTTGTGGCCGTAACCATGTGCTGGATGTTAATAGCAGGCTTTGTTTCATCCATTTGTTTCTCTCTCCGAACAATGTTTTTGTTCTTTGAGACGTAAGGCAAAAATATGAAAATGTCAATCCTGCGTCTCGGCCCCGATCCGCCCTGGCGGCAGCATGCCCATGGCACGGAAGCCGGCATCGATGTAATGCACTTCGCCACTGGTCCCGCGGCTCATATCCGACAATAAATACACGGCGGAATTGCCCAGGTCCTCCAGCGTGACGGAACGGTTCAATGCAGCGGTGTCTTCGGCGGTGCGGAAAGTATAGCGGGCATTGGCGATTGCCGATCCGGCCAAAGTGCGCATCGGCCCTGCGCTTAAGGCATGCACGCGGATATCCTGTTTGCCGAAATCGGCGGCCAAATAACGGACCGACGATTCCAGTGCGGCTTTGGCCACGCCCATGACATTATAATTCGGAATGACGCGCTCGGCCCCGATATAGGTGAGGGTCAGCATCGCGCCGCCATTGGGCATGAGTTTTGCTGCACGGCGCGCAATCGAGGTAAATGAGAAACAGGAAATATGCATGGTCGCCATGAAATTTTCCAACGACGTATCGCAATAACGCCCTTTCAGTTCTTCCTTGTTCGAGAACGCAATGGCGTGGACCAGGAAATCGAAATGACCCCATTTTTCGGCGACTTCGGCAAAAGTGTGATCCAGCCGTTCTTCATTCGTGGCATCGCATTCCACCAGGATGGATGCGCCGCCCAATGATTGCACCAAAGGTTCCACGCGTTTCTTGAACACTTCGCCCTGATAGGTGAAGCCCAGCTCGGCCCCTTGCGCGGCACAGGCTTTTGCGATGCCCCAGGCGATGGATTTATCATTCGCCACGCCCATGATGAGCCCGCGCTTGCCTTTTAAAATCATTTGGAATTCTCCGATAGAGTGTGCATGCCGTGGGCAAAAGGTTTAACCGCAGAGGCGCAGAGGACCACAGAGGTTCGCAGAGTTTTTAATAGGCCTGTCAGGCTAGTATAGAACGATCGATTGATTACTTGCGCTTTGCGCATAAAAACAGCTTTTTCCAAAGGCACGGTTTCAGGGATTGCAAAGAACCTCTGCGGTCCTCTGTGGTCCTCTGCGCCTCTGCGGTTAAACCTTACTTGTTTCATCTTACTCCACCCGCGAAAAGGCCAGGCACGCATTCGTGCCGCCGAAGCCGAAGGAGTTGCTCATCACCGTCTGGTGTTTGATATTTTCAACCAGCTTGCGCACGACGGGCATGCCTTCCGCGGCGGGGTCCAGGTTTTCGATATGCGCGCTTGGCGTGATGAAATCATGCAGCATCATGAGTAGGCAATAAATCGCTTCCTGGACCCCGGTTGCGCCCTGGCTGTGTCCGGTCAGGGATTTGGTCGAGGAAAAAGGCGGGCAGTTATCGCCAAACACGTTTTTCAGCGCTTCCAGTTCTTTCGCGTCGCCCACCGGTGTCGATGTGCCGTGCGTATTGATATAGGTGACGTTTTTATCCGTCGTCGCCAGCGCCATTTTCATGCAGCGCACCGCGCCTTCGCCGCTTGGCGCGACCATATCCGCGCCGTCGGCATTGGCGCCGTAGCCGGTGATCTCGGCATAGATTTTGGCCCCGCGCGCTTTGGCGTGTTCGTATTCCTCCAGCACCAGCATGCCGCCGCCTGCAGAAATCACAAAACCGTCGCGATCGGCGTCATAGGCGCGGGAGGCCGTTTCCGGCGTGTCGTTGTATTTGCTGGATAACGCGCCCATCGCATCGAACAGGCAGGACAAGGTCCAGTCCAGTTCTTCGCCGCCACCGGCGAACATGATATCCTGTTTGCCCCATTGGATCATTTCCGCGGCATTGCCGATGCAATGCGCCGAGGTGCTGCATGCAGAAGTAATGGAATAATTCACGCCGCGGATTTTGAAATTGGTAGCCAGATTTGCCGAGACGCCGCTGCACATGCATTTAGGCACGGCAAAAGGGCCGACGCGTTTGGCGCCTTTTTCCATGGTGGTCAAAGCGGCCTCGACCTGGGTGCGTGTCGAGGGGCCGCCCGATCCTGCGATGATGCCGGTGCGTTCATTGCTGACCTGTTCGGGCGTCAATCCCGCATCGGCAATCGCCTGTTCCATCGCCAGATGGGCATAGGCCGCGCCATCGCCCATAAAGCGCATCACGCGGCGGTCGATGACCTCGTCCAGTTTCAGGTTCTTGATCGTGCCATGCACCAGCGAGCGAAAGCCCTTATCGGCATATTCGGGCGCGGCGACGATGCCGGATTTGCTGTTTTTCAGTGAATCCACCACCTCGGCCACGTTATTGCCGATAGAGGAAATAATGCCCATGCCAGTAACAACGACGCGGCGGAGGTTTTGTTTCATTTCTGTCATCTAGATTTACCTTTTTTATGGGCCTTTAGGATACAATAATCCGGTCAGACCGGGATCGATGAAACGCTCGAATTTTCTTTCCATTGCCGATCGA
>JAQGJA010000172.1 GCA_028290805.1 Alphaproteobacteria bacterium | reverse complement strand
AACGACAAAACGGATGCAAACTTTCCTAATATTAAAATCCCACGAGCACTCGACAAACTGAGGATCTTTATGTACTAAAGGCAAGCACGTGCTAAATAGCAATAGGGCGCCACGTACCCCGGATTATTCGAAGAGAGTGACGACTTTGATTGCTTACATAAAAAATTTAAGCGTTCTCCGATTTATTACGCTAGTTGCTGTAATAAATATGATTCTTTTCCATTACCCTTTTTATAAATACGTCTTTACTCATCTCGATGTTTTTTCTTTAGGTGGTGCTTTAACGTTTCTTTCCACTTTTATTATTCTTTATGTGCTGGCCTTTATTTCCCTGTTTTTAATAGCTCTTATCTCAATAAGGGCCTTAAAAATTCTGAGTATGGTAATAATCATTACAAATTCTATAGCGCTTTACTTTGTTCTGACCTATCACGTGATTCTTGATAGAACGATGATGGGAAACGTTTTTAATACGGATACAGGAGAGGCTGCAAGTTATTATAGTCCAAAGATATTTTTTTACCTCTTTTTTCTGGGTATTCTTCCCGCCTATGCCATATCAAAAATTCATATCCAGAAAGCTAAAAAATTACATCTGGCAATGCAATCATTCACTATAGTGATAATATCTGTCTTTTTACTGTATCTGAATTCTCCGACATGGCTGTGGATTGATAAAAACGCTAAATATGTGGGAGCCTTGGCTATGCCCTGGTCCTATACCGTAAATGCGGCCCGATATCAGCTAAAGGAATTCAAGCAAAATAAAAAACAAGAGTTGCTTCCGGATGGCAAGCTTGCAAATGATAATAAAATGATCGTTGTTTTAGTTATTGGTGAATCTGCAAGAGCTGCAAATTTCTCTCTTTATGGGTACAACAAAGAAACAAACCCGTATCTAAGCAAACTGGGCATCGTAGCATTACAGGGAGCCACGTCGTCTGCTACCTATACGACGGCATCCATTAACAGTATCCTCTCTCCTACGGGTTCAACGTCCGATGAAGACGAGCCCCTTTCGAGTTACCTGCAGCGGCAGGGAATTGATGTTATTTGGCGATCAAATAACTGGGGGGAACCAACAATGAAGGTGCAGACTTATCAAAAAGCCGAAGACCTGCGAAAACAGTGCACCGGAGAGGGCTGCGACTATGACGAGGTATTGCTGACCGGGCTGGACAATGAGATCAAGAACTCGCCAAAGAATAAAACATTCGTTGTCCTTCATAACGCCGGAAGCCCTGGTCCGACCTATTATAAAAAATATCCGCAGGCTTTCGAGGTTTTCAAACCCGTCTGTAAATCGGTAGATCTTCAAATTTGCACCAAACAGGAACTTGTCAACGCATACGACAATACCATTTTGTATACCGATTATTTTTTAAGCAAAGTTATCGGAACGCTGAAAAATCATGATGAAATTCCAAGCTTGCTGGTTTACGTTTCCGATCATGGAGAATCGTTAGGAGAGTCCGGATTTTATCTTCACGGCACTCCGTATGCCATTGCACCTGATTTCCAAAAGAATATTCCCTTCCTGTTTTGGACTTCTCCGGCTTTTGTGAAAGAAAACAAACTGGAAAATAGGGAATATAAAGAAAATTACAATCAGAAAAATATATTTCATACCGTTATGGGCGCTTTTAATATGACGGGTAAAATTTACGACCAACAGCTGGATATATTTCACAAAACGCCCTAAGCGCTTTGGCAGTAAGGAATATTAAGGCAACCAAATCAAGGCATCTTTTTTTATTGGGGATGTTGCCGTTTATAATCTTCAAAACTGTTATCCATAGCGTTCGTTTTGGAGCCCAGCCAGGGGAAATGCCCGTAAATAATCGAGATTTCCTTTTCAGGGTTTTTATGATGTTTTATTGAATACAGATAAAGCGCCGCTATTAAAGACGATCTGTCCGCCCCTGCTTTGCAATGGACTAAAATCGGCTTCGGCGCATCATCAATAATCTTGAGAATTTCATCCATCTGTTTCATCGTTGTTGGTTTTCTGTCGGTGATACCATAGTCGTAGTGTATGATATTATACTGGTTGGAAATTTTTATTTCGTCGGTATACCATTCTTTTTTTGAGGGTCCTCTTAAGTTAAGGACCGATTTAATCCCATTTTTTTCTACGTAATACGGCATATTAAAGGAAAAAAGCTGAGCAGAACGATAAAAATCCTTATCGACCTGGTGAAAATTGCCATAAATAATAAAATAACCTGTCCAGAGAAATGCTATTAATAAAACACAGATAACAATATATTTTATTGAATTGATCGTTTGTTTTATCAGGGAATGGCTGAATTTGTTTGTCATCAATTTTACTTTACTAAATTTTTAAGTTGGAAAATGCAACGTATCGCAAAGACAAAATGGGCAAAAACAACAGATTCAGGATTGTTGATGAAAGCAACCCGCCGATAATGACAATCGCCATTGGCCCCTCAATTTCATGTCCCGATTGGCCCGAACTCATGGCTATAGGTAATAAGCCAATCCCAGTAACAATGGCGGTCATCAAAATAGGCAGCAGCCTTTCTGCCGAGGCGGCAAATGCCGTTTCTTTTGTCCATTCCCTGTTTTCATAGGCAACGACATGTGCATAATGCGCCAACATCAGAACAGAGTTGCGTAAGGTAATACCGATGAGGGTGACAAAACCAACAATGGCGCCAAGGCTGAGGCTGTTATGCGTCAGGCCCAATGCCAGCACGCCGCCAACCAGAGCCAGAGGCGTATTGGCCAGCACCAGCCAGATCTGGCTTTGATGGTGCATGACCAATGAGAGCAGGATAACAACGGCGATACAGGCAATGGCGCTGTGGATGAAAAGCTGTTTGGTGGAATTGACTTCTTCCTCAGACAGGCTGACAAGCGACGTGTAGACCCCGACAGGAATATCCTGCTTGGCGATCTCAAGGCGCAGGTTTTTCAGCAGAATATGTTTGCTGTGTTTGTCCATGTTGAAGGTGACGGACTGCACCCGGCGGCCTGAATCGTGTTCAATAAGGTAACGCCCTGATTTCTGTTCGATGTAGGCGAGGTCTTTTAAGGCCACAAAGTCGCCGGACGGCGTGGCAATGGGTAAATCGCCGATGGCTTTGATATCGTTACGCTGTTTTTCATTAAGGATGACAGCGAGATCAGTCGGATGGTGAAGATCGTAAATCTGGCCAATCACTTCGCCTTGATAGGCCGTATGGATTGTGTCTAGAACTGAAATGGGATCGAGGCCCCATTGCGTCAGGGCTTGCTGGTTTAGGGTAATACTCAGTTCCGGCGTGCCTGTCTTGGAGGGACGCTGGACATCAATGATGCCGGGGACAGTCTTGAGATAATCGGCCAGCTTTTCCGACACCGTTTCCAGCGTGTCCATGTCATCGCCATAAACATTTAACGCGGCTTCTGAGGTGTGGCCGGAAATAACTTCCTGCATGCGCTCGGTCAGAAACGTTTCCAGTTCAAATTCTGCATTCTTGAATTCTTCCAGTGATTTCAGAATTTCTTCTTTGGCAACGCCTTCGTCTATGCCCGATTTTTCATCCAGGGCGATGTTGAATTCGCTGCTTTGCGTCCCCCAGAAATCAATGCCGTTTTCCGTCCGTCCGGTTTGCTGTACGACGGCGGTAATATAAGGCAGTTGCAGCAGCTTTTTGGTAACTTGATTGCCCAATGCCATCGAGGTGTCCAGTGATGCGCCAGGCTCCGCTTCCATATGCAGGATAAAATGGCCTTCGTGCAATTCAGGCAGGAACTCGGTTTTTAACGTCATAAAGCCGATTACCATGACGGCAACGGAAGCAAGGGCGATAATGGCCAGCAGAAAGGGAAAGCCTTGCGCCTTGTCCAGAACCGCAACGTATTTTTTCTGCAGCCATTTAGTCACAGCAGGAATTTCAGGATTCTTCTCTTGCAAAAAAGCCATGCACAGGGCAGGCGTCAGTGTCAGCGCAACCAGCAGAGAGAATAAGGTCGCCACGGCATAGGCAATGCCCAGCGGTGCGAACAGCCTGCCGCCGATGCCGGACATGGTGATGACAGGAATGGAAATCAGCAGCACGGCGATGGTCGCCGTAATAACCGGCACGCGCACTTCCAATGATGAGGCAAGCAGGATTTTGTATTTAAGGAATTTGTCATTTAAACTGTCAGGCGCGGTGCGAAGATGCCGCAGCATGTTTTCGACATCTATTACCGCATCGTCAACAACCAGGCCCACGG
>JAQGJA010000175.1 GCA_028290805.1 Alphaproteobacteria bacterium | reverse complement strand
GTGAAACGCTGTCTGCAAAGCCTGAATTACGATATCACCCAGGCGAAGGCTGAAATCATCACCGGTGAACTGCCCTCCATTTACGCCGACGAACTGGCGATAGAACAGATATTCAGCAACGTGATCGAAAACGCCGTTAAATATTTGGACCCCCAGCGTCCGGGCGAGATTGAAATCGCCGGCACAGCCTATCACGACGAGGTCATTTACGCCATTCGCGATACGGGCCGGGGCATTAAACCCCAGGATGCAGACAAGGTGTTTGATATTTTCCGGCGGGCGCGCAATACTGGGAATGTACGCGGCAACGGTATGGGCCTTGCCTTTGTCAAGGCCACGATAAGAAAAATGGGTGGGCGTATCTGGTATGATTCAGAATACGATAAGGGAACGATTTTTTATATTTCCCTGCCGCGCCAGATGAAAGAGGAGCAAAGCGATGATCTATGATGACAAGGTACGTATCGTGATGGTCGAGGATGATTTGGGTCATTCCAAACTGATCGAAAAGAATTTACGCCGTTCCGGCATCATGAATGATCTGGTGCATTTTGATAATGGCCGCGCCGTTCTGGAATATTTTTTTTCCCATCAGCAAAACAAGGATTTTCATGACCGCACTTTGATCCTCCTGGACCTCAACCTGCCGGAAATCGATGGGTTTGAAGTATTGGAAAGCCTGAAAGGCGACGAGCGGACCAAGAAAATCCCGATTATTATTCTTACTACCACAAGCAACCCTAAAGAGATCGACCGCTGTTACGATCTGGGCTGTAATATTTATATTACTAAACCGGTCGATTACCAGAATTTCAGCGAAGCTTTGTCCAAACTTGGCATGATGCTGGCTGTCGTTAAAATTCCAAGCGCGGAAGGCAATTCCTGATGGTGTCGGACGTATTGCACAAAATTCTGTATATCGAGGACGATTTTGGCCTTGCGCGGTTGTTGCAAAAGCGCCTAACGCCGCGCGGGCTGGAATTCGATATTGCGTTTACGGGCGAAGAAGGCATGGCGTGCCTGCGCAACAATACTTATGATTTGATATTGCTGGATAATGTCCTGCCGGACATGAACGGTATCGATTTGCTGGACCGGCTACAGCCGCTGGATCAACAGCCGCCTATTATCCTTTTGACGGCAAGCGGCGATGAACGCCTGGCGGTGACGGCGCTGGAAAAAGGCGCTGCCGATTACGCGGTCAAGGATACGGAACAATTTTACATCGATTTGCTACCCGCCATCATGCATGCCGCTTTTACGCGGTACAAACTGATGCATGAAAATCTGCAGCAGCGTCAGGACCTGGAAAAAGCCTGGCAAAAAGCCCAGGCCGCCAATCAGGCGAAAAGCGAATTCCTGGCCACGATGAGCCATGAGATCCGCACGCCGCTGAATGTAATCCTGGGCATCGGGAATTTGCTGGACCGCACGGCATGCGACAGCAAGCAGCGCGAGATGATCGACGTGCTGAACACGAATGCCGCCGTGCTGCTTGGCCTGGTCAATGATATCCTTGATCTCAGCCGGGTTGAATCAGGCCAGATCGTCCTGGAAGAGCATCTCTTTACAAGCGGTGAAATACTGAAAGATATGGAGGCGATGTTTGCCTTGGATGCCACTAAAAAGAATCTGCAATTCAGCATACAGGATAATAGCAGAAACTCTGCCTGGCGCGGCGACAGGCTGCGTGTGCAGCAGATCTTGATGAACCTGATTGGGAATGCCATTAAATTCACCGAACAGGGCCATGTACGCATCGCCGCCGATAAGCGCAATGACGCCTTGCATATTACGGTCGAAGACAGCGGCATCGGCATTTCGCCTGATAAACAAAAAACGATTTTCTCCAAATTCGTGCAGGCCGACCAGTCCATTACACGCCGTTTCGGCGGTTCCGGCCTTGGCCTTTCGCTCAGCCAGTCTTTTGCTAAAATGATGAACGGAGAGATTACCGTGGAAAGCGAGCCTGGAAAAGGCTCCGTCTTTACCGTGATACTGCCGCTCCCTTTTGAAAAGAACGGCGCTGAAGAAATCGTGCCCATACAGGAAGAAAAGCCCGCGGCCATCGATAGCGGGAAAAATTCCGGCCATATTCTGCTGGTCGAGGATTACCCGGCCAATATCATGATTGCAACGATGATGCTGGAAAGTATGGATTTTACTGTCGATGTGGTTTCATCCGGGATTGATGCCGTTAAGAAAATCCAGGAGGCGGGGCGCGCTTATCATGCCATTCTCATGGATATCCAGATGCAAGGCATGGACGGGTTTGAAGCCACGCGCCAGATTCGCGCATTGGAACGGGAAAAGCCTTTCCGTCATCTGATCATAGGGGCCACGGCGCATGCGCTGGCAGGCGACCGCGAGCGTTGCCTTGCAGCGGGGATGGATGATTATATAAGCAAGCCCATCGACTGGGATTTGCTGAAAAAAAAGGTAAAGCCGGAATAAGATACGCGGCCGATCCTTAGCCTATCTTTACAGGCTGGGGAAGCAGCGAGCACTGTAAATTTATGTTGACTGGGGTCATATACAAAGCATCGAAGAATGATTTATATGGAGAATTCGACATGCGTATTGCCACTTCCACCAGCTACAATCCATTTGTACGCGACCTGATTTATCAAGATATCCCTCTTTTGGATGATGGATTTGATGCGGATGACGACATCAAATTTTCCTCTATTCATTCCATGTAATCGGCCTTAATATGATCAAGTGCTAGATATATTATAATTTAATAAGGAGAAATAAAATGAACACAGTCAATAATTCCAATTCCGGTAACGGCAATTCAAAAGGCGTTATCATCACGATCGTCGTTATTGCCCTTCTGGCCGTTGCCGCTTATGCTTTTATGCATATGCCGGATAACCGCACAACAGGCGAACGCGTCGGCGATGCCGTTGACAGCGCTGCACAAGGAAATATTGGCGATGCCGCCGGTCAGCTGGGCGATAAATCCCCGGCTGAAAAAGCAGGCGACGCCGTTAAAAACGCGACGGAATAGATTACGTGTAGAGACTGAGAGGAACGTCGTCTGAAAAAGGCGGCGTTCTTTATTTCTGAAATTTTACAAAGAAACGTCAAGTGCAAGTGAGTGTGATGTACCGGAAAAATGAGTCGGGATTCGAAGAGGAAAGAGACCGTCTGCATTTGGAAATGATG
>JAQGJA010000193.1 GCA_028290805.1 Alphaproteobacteria bacterium | reverse complement strand
TCCTCGTCGCGGGTGGCCATGCAGGAGGTGTCGGGAAACGGCGCGCTCGTCTTGAGGGCTGGCCGGCAGACAGCGGAAGGGGCCCCGCCGACGAGTCGGACAGAGCCCCTTGACGCGCTGCTGGCGGGGCATGCACAGATTGCCCGTCGTTGCAGGTCAGGCGGGGCGTCGAGGCGCCGGTGATGTCGGCGCTCCACACGAACCCGCCACGCCTTCCACACGAGAGGGCGTGTGGGCCAGCTTTGGGCCGTGGTACCGCCCTGAGACGTTAGGTGCTAGGGCTCGCCGTCGATCGTCCGGGGCGCGTTGGCACTACTCCGGGGAAGGCTGCCGGGAAGGCCGGGCGTACCTCCCCGCCCGTCCTGGAGGGCGTTCTTGAGCTCGACGAGCGCGAAGTCGTCAGGCCAGGACGGGTTCGACTCGAGCATCGCAGTGATGGCGTCCCGGACCTGCTGCGGCGTGAGGTTCCGCATCGCGCTCGCGAGCTCCAGCGCGCTGCCGTCATCGTCGATGCGGGCGTCGCGCAGAATCCGCAACTGCTCTTCGCTGAAGAAGCGCGCGGCGAGCGCGACGGCGAGCCGGTCACGCGCCTCCGCGCTGCTCATGCTCGTCCGGTAGTCGTCCAGCGCGGCCAGGACCTCCTGCGACGGGTCCGTGTCACCGCCCTGTGGTGCCGACGGCGGCACCACGGCGGCAGGCTCCACCCCACTGCGCCGGCGGCCGATCCGGCGGTCGCGGGCGAGCCTCGCGCGCGCCGCCTTCAGGAACGGCAGCGACTTGTCCTCCCACCAGCGCCTGACGTGCGGCGCAGCCAGATGCGCGACGACCCGGAGCCCGAGCAGCGTCAGCTCCGCAAGCTGCTCGTTGCGCTCGGCGCGCCGCTGCTCCTCGGCGGCGGATTCGCGGTCGTCTGTGACGTACACGTAGACCGTCTCCGGCTCGGCGGCCGCTTGCGTGCCCGTTGCCGTCGGCGGGGAGGGGGCAGGGGCCGGGCCGGGCGATGGGTCTTCGTCAGCGTCGCTCAGGGTGACCTGCCCGAGCCTTCTGTCGGCGTCCCGCGTGAGCGGGCTGTAGTCGCCGGGCTTCTTGTGCGACCGGGACAGGTCCGCACCCTCCTCCCATTCGACCCACATCTTCTTCTTAGGCACCGCGCGCGCCCCTTGGAGCATGCGTGCGCTGCTCGACGCGGGTCATGCCGGATGCCTGCGGAGCCATAGACCGACAGTACGACCGCGTCCGACGTCGCAGGGGCGACCTTGAGCCAGTTGGGCCGTCCCCGAGCCGCTTCGGCGTCGCCAGCCGCCCCACACGCCCGTGGCTGCCGTGGCCAGCCCAGCCCCGGATCGCGCCCGACAGGGCGGCGTCACCGGAGGGCGACCTCACCGGTTCGTCGACCGGAAAGCTCAAGGTGTCGCGCCCGCTGATCGCCCTCAGCGAACACCCACGGTCGTCCGGGAGAGCGGCATCGCCACCTGGACACACCAGTACGTGTGGGCGACTGAGTCACCCCGAGTCTCTGCCTGCACCGCTGATCGACGCTCGCGCACGGCGTACGTCACTGCACGTCGGGGACGACGTACCGGAGCCCGGACTGCTGGACGACCAGTGAGCCGGGCAGCTCGAGGCGGTCCCTGGCCAACAGCGTCGTCGGGTCCAAGAGCTTCTGCGCAGGCTCCCACGCGCGTCGCGACGGCGACCAGCGCGCGAGGCCAGTGCCGTTCGTGGAGTTCAGGTCCTCGGCGACAACTTGACCACCGCGGATCGAGAGCCGGACGTGATCTCGGCTGATCTTGGAGGTGTCGGCGCCAAGTAGGGCTACGTCCCATCGCGCCGGACCTGGCCCACGGCCTAGGACGAGCTGCTGGCCGTCGGCCAGCTGGACAACATCGAGCTCCTGCTCGTGCAGCAACAGCTTCAGGCGGCGACCTGGAGGACGGGGGCCGCGTGCCACGACTGGACGGCGGCACTCCGGGCACGCCACCCGTCCGCTGACGCGCACCGGCATGACCTGGAGCAGGTCGTCGGCGCTGGCCCGACACGTCGGGTTGACGCACCGGTACATCTGCGCCAGCGGGCCGTCCACGAGGTCACGGGTGCCGAAGCCACGAGCCTTCCGTTCGTCTTTCTCCGCCGCCCGGGTCATCGTGTAGTCGCCAACGACCCGCATCGGCTCCAGCACGATTGCCAGCTGATCGCCCTGGTCTACGCGCCAGCGGAAGAAGTGCTCGGCGTCCCCCTGGATCCAGCTGTGCCGCCGCCGATGACCGACGAAGCCGTCGTGGCTCAGGACGGAAGCGCCGGTGGTGCGTGCCCGCTCAAGCAGGACGGGGTCGGCGTCCGGTGCACTGATGAGTTCACCTGAGCGCACGAGCTGCGTCCAGCGATCTCTGGCCTCTGCGGTCCCGAAGTCGCGGGCGAGGTTGTCGTCGGCCACGAGGAGCCAGTTGCTGTGCGGGTTCAGGTGTGCCCGCCAGTGGCTGAGGACCCGGTCGACTCGCGCCCAATCGGCCGTGTCGACACCGCCCAGACGCTCGTCGCGGGCGAGGTTCGCGAGATCGACGAGCAAGTCGTGCAAGGCGACCTCCGGTCGCGTCGTCAGGCCCTACCGTTCCGGCGGGAAGGAGGATCGCACGTGCCTGCTGTGCTGCAACCCGGTGCTGTGCTCGGGCGCTGGACGATCGAAGCGGTGATCGGCTCAGGCGCGATGGGCGTGGTCTACCTGGCGCGCCACGCCGTGACGGGCGGACAGGGCGCCCTCAAGATCGCGAGCTACCGCGACAGCGGCGGTGAGGAGCGGCGGCGTCGCTTCGAGCGCGAGTTCCAGCTGCTGGCCCAGCTGCAGCACCGCCACATCGTCAAGATCCTCGACGCCGACACGATCGCGAACGGCCGTCACTTCTACGTCACGCAGTACGTCGGGGGCGGCACCCTTGACGACGTCCTGGAACGCGAGGCGCCGCTGGACGTGGCCAAGACCGTGGTCCTGCTCCGCGGCATCGCATCCGCGCTCGATGCCGCAGCCGGGCACCGCGTCGTCCATGGGGACGTGAAGCCGTCCAACATCCTGGTGGATGACGACGGCTTCCCGTACCTGTGCGACTTCGGCATTGCCCAAGCCGACGGCCGCACCGCCCTAACAACTGCAGGTGCGCTGGGGACCTGGGAGTACGCGTCGCCGGAGCATGCCGACCGGCCAAGGCTGTGCGCCGCCAGCGACCAGTACTCGCTGGCCTGCGTGGCGTACGAGTGCCTGACGGGCCGTCTGCCCTTCCACGCGGAGGACCCACAGGGGTGGATCATGGCGCACCTGGTGGAGGATCCGGAGCCCCCGTCATCGCTGCAGAGGACACTGCCCTCCCACGTCGACGTCGCACTGCTGCGCGCCCTTGCGAAGGCTCCCCAGGAGCGCTTCCCGTCCTGCACCGCCTTCCTGGACATCCTGTCTGGCACCGTCCCCATCGAGCCGCCGCCGCTCCCGTCGCCCCCGGCGGGCACGAGCGACCTGGCGGAAGCGCTGGCGATCCTGCGCGAGAGGTTCGGCGGGGTGCAGGCGGAGGACGAGGCAGCCTCAACGCCGCCGGCGCCCTTCCCTGAGCCCGGGCAGCGATGGCCGTACGCGCGTCCGCCGCACAGCTACAGCGTCCTGCCATCAGCGATGGACGTCTTCGCCCAAGCAGCGCCGGTCACGGGAAGCCTGAGCGCTGTCGTAGGTCGAGAGCGGGCCCGAGGGGTGACGAGCAAGCTGCTCAAGCACCGTCCCACCGGAGGGCGCGTGTACGTGGACGAGGACGGCGACGCCGTCAGCTGGTCCGCTGACGCTTCCGCGCTGGTCTACCTGTGCCGACTGGCGCCGCACGAATGGTGGCCTGGGCTCGTCACGGATCCCGATGCAGCCCCCGCGATGTTCGACCCCAGCACCATCCCGATCACCGCGCCGGAGGCTCCCAGCTCTGGCCTGAACGCGCGTACGGGGAGCGTGCCCAGCCTGGTACGCGCCGGATGGAATCAGTCCCCCAGACGACCGCTGAAGGCGCGCTTCACCCAAGCCGGGTGGACGTACGAGGGCTTCTGCTACGCGCCGTGCCCGAGGGACGCCCATGCGCTCGCTGTGTTTCGCAAGTACCGGGCGCCAGGCTCCCGATGGTGGGCGCTGTACTGCAGCACATGCCGCAGCGTCTACGCGCCAGGTGATCTCGACCAGCACGGCTGGGGTCGCTCGTACGCCTACCCCTGAGCGCCGCCGCGGCAAGGGGCGTGCTCAGGCGCCGGACGCCGCATTCTCCGGCTCGGCCTCTACGTCGATGAGGCTCGCCCGCCTCGTCGTAGATGAACGGGTCTAAGCCTTGCCGGCAGCGCCCGACATCCGCGGCGCGGGTGGCCGGATGCGGGGGTTGCTGTACATGTGCAGCGCCTTGATCCGTTCGGCCAGGTCCGGGGCATCAACCTCGAACAGGCTCAAGCGTCGACGACAGATGTCGCGCCAGCTCTCATGCAGGTCGAAGCCATCCAGGACATCTCCACGAGTGGGCAGGTACTCGCTCCTGTCGGCGAAGATCTCCAGTGCTGCGACCAGGCGCTGTGCCAGATGGTCCCGCTGATGCCGGATGAAGCCGCTGGCGAGCAACTGAGACTGCTGTGCGGGGGTGAAGGTGTCCCATCGTCCGCGCGCGTGGTTCAACATTCGTCCCATGGGCGCCCCGCACGGGCACAACTGACGCTGACCGAAGCGGCCCACGTCCACCTCTGCAAGCCGAAGGTGTTCCAGATGTTCGAGGACCTTCTCTGGCAGGCCGCTGCGTGTTGTGGACATGACCGTCATGCTGACGGCTGTTGCCGTGCCAAGTACGGGCTGCGGCATGCCGTTGGACCATCGTTGGGGCAAGGCATCGGCACCGGCCTCGGCACCCGCCTTGCCGGGCGCTGAAGGCTCAGTCGCCGAAGGTCGAGTCGTCGGCATCGCCACGCGGCCGCGCAGCCGTTCCAGGCATGACGAGGCCCGGGCCTTGATGGCCCGGGCCTCGTCGCCCCCCCCGTCGCACTCGTGCCGAACCAACGACATCGCACGCCAGGAGTCGCATGTTCAGTTGCGCTTGGTGCCCTTGCTGCTGGAGGACGTCTGCGTCCGGGCGATCTCGCCGGCCGCAGTCAAGACGGTCCCCAGTGCATCGGCACCGGCCTTGCCGATGTAGGGGCGGGCCGCCGCGACGACGGCAACGTGCAGGACATCCGAGACAGTGCTCATGGTCATCTTCCTCCAAGCTTCTGGCCGCCCCCGTCAGGTACGGGCCAAGTACCGATCTGGTACGCACGTACTGTCTACGTACAAATAGTACCTGTCAAGTACTTGTTTCACGTACTCAGGGAGTACTATGGGGCTATGGAAGAAGGTCAGCGCGAGAGCTTGGGTGCCGTCGTGAAGACGCTCCGGGAAGCACAGGGCCTTAGCCGAGAGGAACTGGTCGTCAGGACGCACGACGACCCGGAGCAGCGCATCAGCCTGGAGATGCTCGCCAAGGTTGAGCAGGGACGTCGTGCGCCGAGCGCCAAGACGTTGCGCAAGCTCGCGCACGCCCTAGGACTCGAACCCACGACGCTCGTGTCCAGCGCAGCACTCTGGGAGGCGGGCAGCGCCGACGGGACGCACGTTGCCGCCCTCCGCAGCCACGTCCTGGGCAACGCCAGCGTTGGTGCCAGCCTGGGAACGCTGGGCGCGGGCCTCGGAAGATTCAGCCAGCCCACGAAGTACGGCGTTGCCGCAATCGCGGGCGGCCTCGTGGGGATGCCGGTGGCCGCTGCGGGTGTGGCTGCCGTCGGCGGCCTACGAGAGTTGCAGCG
>JAQGJA010000025.1 GCA_028290805.1 Alphaproteobacteria bacterium | reverse complement strand
GCCGCCGATCAAGCCCATGATATCGGCAATAAAGGTCAGCAGCGGCAAGGTGATCAAGAGGGCAAGCAAACGCGGCAGGACCAGGATCTCGAACGGCGTAATGCCAATAATGCGCATCGCGTCAACTTCTTCATTGACTTTCATAACGCCGATCTCGGCCGTAAAAGCGCTGCCCGAACGGCCCGCGATCATGATGGCGGTCAGCAAGACGCCCATTTCGCGCAGGACGGAAACGGCGACCATGTTGATGGTGAAAATCTCGGCCCCGAAACGGCGCAACTGGTCGGCGCCCTGATAGGCAAGGACGATGCTGATCAGGAATGCAATCAAGGACACGATGGGAATGGCCGCAACGCCGGTTTCATTGATATGGCGGATCACGGAAATGCCGCGCATGCGCTGGGGATGAGTAATGACATTGCCCAGCATGATTGTCGTTTCACCGATAAAGCGCAGCAGATCCTTGATGCTTTCCCAGGCCTCGATTGTCGCTTTACCAGTGGCGATAAAAATCTCTTCTTTCAGCGTGTTTTTTTCTTCACTGGCGGGGAATTCCTGGGCGGCATTTTTGACCAGCGTGATCAGTGAGGTCTGCCATTCCTGCAGGCCTTGTATTTCCTTGTCCCCGGCCAGTTCATTGAGAAGCTGCGCCCCGGCGGTATCCAGTTTCTGGATGTCGGCCTGAATCTGGATGTCTTTTTCGGGGACATCCTTCAATTCCTTTTGGATGGCTGCCAGATTATCCAGCACCCAGTTGCCCGTAACCTTGAGGGTTACAGGGGAAGCGTCAGAAAGCGTTTCGGTGAATTGAGCCATTAGGAAGGCAGCATAAAGGGTAAAACCGTTTGATACAAACAGGAATTACGCTTCAGCCTTGAATTCCATCGCCGCGCCGTTCATGCAATAACGCTGGCCCGTTGGTTTTGGTCCGTCGTCGAAAACATGACCCAGATGCCCGCCGCATTTATCGCAATGCACTTCGGTGCGCGGATAGATCAGCACGTAATCGGTGGTCGTTTCCACGGCATTGGGCAAAGGCTGGTAAAAACTGGGCCAGCCCGTGCCGCTGTCAAATTTGGTTTCCGATGCGAATAAATTCTGGTGGCATCCGGCGCAGGCGAAAACGCCTTTGCGGTGCTCGTCATTTAGCTTGCTGGTAAATGGTGCTTCGGTGCCATGCTTGCGCAGGACATTGAATTGTTCGGAGGATAATTCTTTGCGCCATTCAGCATCGGTTTTTTCGATCTCGAATTTAGTTTCGGCCATGGCTTTGTTTCCTTTTGCAGAAAAAAATGGTAAAGCAAGAAAAGCCGCCCCCGCTGCAGCCCATGTGATAAAGGATCTGCGGCTGACGGGTTTATCGTTGAAAAAAGAATTCATCCGGATTACCCAGCCACTTTCAACGAAGCGATATCGATAACAAAGCGATAGCGCACATCGCCTTTAAGCATGCGCTCATAGGCTTCGTTAATCTGGTGAATCTGGATTATCTCAATATCCGAGGCGATATTATGCGCGGCGCAGAAATCAAGCATTTCCTGGGTTTCGCTAATGCCACCAATCATTGACCCTGCCAGGCGGCGGCGTTTGGGCACCAGCGCAAAAGCCGATAACGGCAATGGATCGGGCAGACCGACCAAAACCATCGTGCCGTCGCGGCGCAGCATGTTGAGGTAGGCATTATAATCATGCGGCGCTGAAATCGTATTCAGGATAAAATCGAAACGATTGGCATTGGCTTCAAATGTGCCAGGTTCTTTGGTGGCGATAAAATCTTTCGCACCCAGACGCTGGGCGTCGGCGCTTTTGCCTGGGGACTGGCTGATCACGGTGACTTCTGCGCCCATCGCGGCGGCCAGTTTCACGCCCATATGGCCCAAGCCGCCAAGCCCGACCACGCCGACCTTGTCGCCCGGTTTCACGCCGAAATGTTTCAGCGGGGAATAGGTGGTAATCCCGGCGCATAATAATGGGGCGGCGGCATCCAGCGGAATGCTTTGGGGGATGCGCAGCACGTAATTTTCATCGACCGTGATCTGGGTGGAATAGCCGCCATAAGTAGGCTCGCCGCTTTTACGTTCGCGGCCATTATAAGTGCCGGTCATGCCTTCTTCACAATAATTTTCCTCGCCTGCATTACAAGCCTCGCATTTGCAGCAGGAATCGACAAAACAACCAATGCCGACCGTGTCCCCGACCTGCCATTTTTTTACATCGCTGCCAATCGCACTGATCTTGCCGACGATTTCATGGCCGGGAACCATTGGAAAGATTGAACCGCCCCATTCATTGCGCGCCTGGTGGATATCCGAATGACACACCCCGCAATAAAGGATTTCGATCAGCACATCCTTGGCCCCGGGCTCGCGGCGCTCGATGGAAAAATTGGCTAAAGGGGTATCGGGGGACTGAGCGGCATAAGCGGGGGTCGTTAACATAAAATTCTCCAAACGAAGGCGAGGGCGGATTGCTCCATAGATTTAGGGCGCCATTGCCGGTTTTCCAGCCCTGATAGATGGTCCCCTATTGCAGGCAATATCTTGAACCGGTGTTGTTTTCCTTTTATAACATATGGAGATTTTACGAAATTGATGGCCATTCTTCGCCACAATCTAAAATCATAAGGAGGTTGTGATGCGTCTTTTTTTGCATGTGAAGATGGGTTTGTGCCTGGTCATTTGCACAGGGCTTGCCGCCTGCGGCACCGGTTCGCGTAATATCTTTGCCGAAGAGTCTTCTGATTTTGGGTTCAACGAAGATTTTATAACGGATGGCGTGGAGAACAATGCAACCGCCCAAAATAACAGCTCATCTTCTTCGAGCGCCGCTTCAACCACGACTAGTCGCAATCTGGCTGTAAATGTTTCTCCTGCTGTTACTGCGGGCCCATTGACTGTTTCAAACGCCGTAAATGTTTCAAATGCGGATCTAATGGAGTTCAGCAATCGCGGCTTTAACAGCCGGCTCTTGCAGCGCATGCCCATCGGCCAGGGCACCGCCACCGCCGTTCCAAGCGGTAACCGGAGCCTTCTTTCGGACCAGACCGCGCTGAATTCATCTTTGGACACGGCGGTAAGCAATACGCTGGCCACCGCAAACTCGCCTTTATCCATCCTGGTTTCGTCCGGTTCCAGTCCCGTTGCCGCGCCGGTTACCAATGTCCTGGGTAACCGTGCGCTTCTTCCCCAGCTGACGACAATTCTCACAGGGCCTAATTAAACATGTTGCGTTTTTCGTCCCGGGTTTTTGCATCGCTTCCCCTTTTCGTTTTCGTCCTTGTTTTTTCCATCCCTGCGGCTTTGGCGCAATCGCCGCGCATCATCAATGAAAACCGCCTGGATTACGGCGGCGCTTCCACCATCGACCGCAGGACCAGAATTCCGCGTCCGCGCGATGTCGAAACCCCGCAAAACCGGGTTGACGATAATTCGCCGCGCGTCGTTCTGCAAAAACTTGAGCTGAGCGGTTCAACACTTTCGCAGCGGACAGTCAACGAATTCTGGTCTCATTGGCAGGGAAAACGCATCAGCCAGGCAGGAATGGGCCGCGTCGCAGATGATCTCAAAAAAACCTATAGCGAAAATGATTACGCGCTGTATGGCGTGACCATCCCGCCCCAGGATTTCGCCCGTGGCATTCTGCGTTTAGAGGTCACAGAAGGCTATATCGGCGCAGTTGGGTTCGAAGGCGACATGATGGGGGACCTTTCCCTGGCCCGTGCCTTTGCCGAAAAGCTGAAAACCGAACGCCCTTTGCGCCGCAGCACCTTTCAGCGTTACATGCTGCTCATGGGCGATATTCCAGGCCTGCGTATCCAGCCGCGCTTTTTACCGATGAATAAAGATAAAGGCGTGGTGAAATTACAGATTGCGCTGACAAAGCGCCCGGTTGAACTGGGGCTTACCTATAATAACCAGGGCGCCGAAACGCTTGCCCGGTCGCAATTTGATTCGCGCCTGAGCTTTAACAGCGTGCTGCGCCAGGGGGATTACACCGAGTTCGGCTATGGTTTCCCTGATGATTTCGAACGCTACAGCCTGCTTAGCTTTTTTCACGAACAACCAGTCAACAGCGAGGGGACCAGGGCATCGGTTTTCTACAGCAGGCTGCACACAAACCCCAATGATTTCCAGGAAGGGCAGTCTTATTCCGCAGGCGCCCAGATCACCCATCCCCTGCTGCGCAGCAAGACCGACAATATCATCGCCAATATTGCCGTCGACGGATTGAATAATGACAACGCCATTCTGGGCCAGACCATTGCTGATGAACGCACCCGTGTGCTGCGCGCGGGATTCAGCGGCGATCATACGGATAAAAAAGGTAACTTCACCGGCGGGTTTTTGAATATAAGCCGCGGCTTTAATATACTGGGCGCACGCCAAAGCGTGTTTTTCGGCGATCCCAATTTCACCAAAGGCAATATTCGCATCGATCATGATCATGCATTGCCATTGCGTTTTATAGGACGCATCCGATCGGCCGCCCAGGTAACGGCAGAAACCTTGCCATCAAGCGAGCAATTGACATTCGGCGGCAATGATTTCGGTGGCGGTTTCGAAATATCGCGTTTTGCTGCCGATCGAGGCGTTGTGGGCGCAGGGGAACTGGCTTATCCACTGGACCGGTTTATTAAAACGCGCTTTATCAATTTTCCTGAAATTTACGGTTTTGCGGATTACGGTTATCTTACCAATCTGGACAAGGCCGCATTGGGTCCGCCCCAGGAAGCATCCTCTGCAGGGATTGGTACGCGCTTTGGCGTCACCGATAAACTTGCCGTGCAACTCCAAGCGGGAAAAGCGATTTCAACCCCTTCATTTTTCAGCGATGATGAAAAAGGCTGGCGCTATTTCATGCAAATTCGCACCGTATTTTAAGGGATATTTTTATCACTTCGCTTTAAGGTGATGCTTATATAATCCCCGTTTCAATTGAATCGCATACTGATACGGCATGATTTAGATTGATGTTCATGGAGAAAACAACATGATGTTCTTCATTAAACTTCAACATACGAAACAAAACAAGGAAATCAGTCATGAAAAAAAAACTTGCCCTTCTCGGCGTATTAAGTGTCATTGCCACTCCAGTAATGGCCCAAAGCAACGGTTCTTCTTCTGAAAGCTATAACGGTTCGCGGGGCAGCAGAACGTCGGACAGCAATGCTGCACTTGGCGTCGATGTCGACACCGGCGTCAACTATTCTTCTTCTAGACAAAACTCGAACCGCACGATGAACACCTCCAACAGCGGTAGCCAAAACAGCACGGACAACACCAGCGACAGCGCCCGTAACGGCACCGCCCAGACACGTGATTTCAGCTATAACAACCACACCGGTACCAATCTGGATACCAACCGCTTTAAACAAGCCCGCGCTGAGCGCCAAGCCGCACGTGCTCAGGATTCAAATTCAAACTCGGGTTCTTCAGGTTCCTCGGGTTCCTCAGGTTCCGCCAGCCGTAGTGGCCTGCTGAGTGGCTTGCGCCGCTAACAGTCGGACGGCCTCTATCTAAAGTAAAAAGGGCAAACTCAGTTTTGCCCTTTTTACTATGCGATAATTTTTATAATAAGGGCGTGACGTTTCGCTTTTTTAAGCTTAAAAATAGACGAAGAGGAATTCATGCGGATATTACTGGTTGAAGATGATAACATGATCGGCGAGAGCTTGCAAAAAGCCCTCAAGGCCAGTTACGCCGTCAATTGGGTCCGTTACGTCGATGCTGCGCAATTAAGCATCAGAACAGAAAACTATGATCTTATGCTGCTGGATCTTGGCCTGCCCGATGCTTCAGGCATCAGCTTTTTACAGGATTTGCGCAAACAAGGATATACGGTCCCCGTCCTGATCATCACCGCGCGCGATACGGTAAGCGACCGCGTTCTTGGCCTGGATAGCGGCGCGGATGATTATTTGATCAAGCCCTTTGACCTGGATGAACTCGAAGCACGGATACGTGTATTGCTGCGCCGCAAGAGCGACCGGCGCGAGCCTTTGCTAAGCTATGGCGAGATATCGCTGGACCCGGCGACGCGCGAATTGAAATACAAAGAAAAATCCGGTGTGCTTTCGGGGCGCAGTTTTCCGTTGATGCAGGCTTTGCTCCAGCGGCCCGGCGCTATCCTTTCGCTGGCGCAATTGGAAGAACAGATCTATGGCTGGAATGAAGAAATAGAAAGCAATGCGGTCGAGGTCCATATCCACAGTTTGCGCCGCAAATTCGGTGCGGATCTGATCGTGAATGTGCGCGGGGTCGGCTATACCTTGCGGCAGAAAGACCAGGCATGAACAAACCCCGATCCATCCGCGGTTTTTTACTGACTTTCCTGATCTGTGCGCTGCTGGCGACATCGGCCATTATCGGTGCCATCAGTTACAACAGCGCCAAAGAGGAAATGAACGAAATCTATAATGCCAATCTGCGCCAGGTCGCCCTGGCGATACAGGCGCAATATGCTCATCTGGCTGATAATAACGCCGCGGCAAAACCCGTATTGGGACCGGCAAAAGAGATTACCCAGGAAGATGAATTCTTTGTCCGCGTAAAAGGCGTGAATAACGAATTGATTTATCTGTCGCATCCACTGGTTCCTTTGCCGCCTGATACCCAGGACGGGTTCAGCAATATCCGCTTCCAGGACCAAGAATGGCGCGTTTACCTGACCCATGCCCAGGGCTATGGCATCGAGGTGGCCCAGTCACTTAAATACCGCAAGGAAGCCATTGGCGAAGTTGCGCTGGCCTTGATCATTCCGCAATTGGTATTTATTCCCCTGCTTGGTTTTCTGATCTGGGTCGTGGTAGGGAAAAGCCTGCGCCCGCTGCACCGGCTTTCGGAATCGATCAACCGGCGTAAGCGCGATTTATTGGAACCGGTTCCCCTTGATAATATCCCGGTTGAAATTATTCCGCTTGTCGATGCGCTGAACATGTTCCTCTTGCGCCTGTCGGGCATGGTCGAGATATTGCGGCGCTTTATGTCGGATGCCGCCCATGAATTGCGCACGCCGCTTACAGCGCTTAAGTTGCAGCTTGGACTGCTGGAACGCGCCGAAAATGATCTGCAGCGGGGACAAGCCATTACCCAATTGAATGCCGGCATCGACCGTTCCATTTCCCTGGTCCAGCAATTATTGACCCTGGCCAGGGTCGAGCCAGATGCCGCAGCTGTAAAATTTGTTCCAGTCCAGTTAAGCGCCCTGGTCAAAACCGCTATCGAAGAATTCCTGCCTATGGCGGCGGAAAAAAATATAGATCTTGGCGTCGCGGCCAGCAGCGATGATATGATTTTGGGAGACAGGGAATCGTTACGCATCCTGCTGAATAATCTGATTGATAATGCCATTCGCTATACGCCAACGGGTGGACGCGTTGATATTAATCTGCGCGCACAGCAAGATTCCCTTGCCCTTGAAGTCGCAGATAATGGTCCCGGCATTGCCGTGCAGGATCGCGAGCGCGTTTTCGGCCGCTTTTATCGCGGCACCGGGAATATTACGCCTGGCGCCGGGCTGGGCCTTGCCATCGTGCGTGAGATTGCCGAGCGGCACCAGGCGGAAATCGCCCTGAGACCGGCCTTTGAAACATATGGGTTATCCATTACAATCCTCTTTAAAACCATTCTAACTGTCGAGGCACAATGACCGCACAAGGCATTCACCACATCACCGCTATTGCCAGCGATCCGAAACGTAATTTCGATTTCTATACGAAAATCCTGGGCCTGCGTTTCATTAAAAAGACCGTCAATTTTGACGATCCCGGCACCTATCATTTCTATTTCGCCGATAGGGTAGGTACGCCCGGCACGGTGCTGACCTTTTTCCCGCATCCGGGCCTGCCCCAGGGAAGGGCCGGTCTGGGCCAGGCCGTTGAAATCGTTTTCGCGATTCCCAAAACCGCGTTTTCTTTCTGGCTGGACCGTTTTCACCAAAAGGGAATTGTTTACCAGGGCCCTGAAGAACGTTTTGATGAAAAAATCCTGCGTATTTCCGATCCTGATGGGTTGCAACTGGAATTTGTCGGTGTGGATGATCTGCCGGAGACTCCCGCCTGGACCACCGACGAAATTGCCGAGGATGTCGCCATTCGCGGTTTTCACAGCGTGGCCTTGTGGGTCAAGGAAATCGAGCGCACCGAGAATTTGTTGACCGAATATTTCGGTTTTAAAGCCGTAGGTGTTGATGGCAGCCGCCACCGTTATTCAACTGGTCAAAGCGGCCTGGGTCAGATTGTCGATATCCGCCATCTGCCCGGTATCTGGCGCGGGGGTAATGGAGCGGGCACCATCCACCATGTCGCTTTCCGCGTAGGGGATGACGAGGAACAAAAAACCATCCGCGAAAAATTGGCCGATAAAGGCGTCAATATTACGCCCGTGGTCGAGCGCGATTATTTCCGGTCGCTCTATTTCCGCGAGCCCAGCGGAATTTTGTTTGAAATCGCCACAGACGGCCCAGGCTTTGCCATTGACGAACCCGTGGAAAGACTGGGCCAGGCCTTGATGCTGCCAGCCCGCTATGAGCCACACCGCAAGGAAATTGCCGCCGCCTTGCCTTCATTGGACGACGCATAATGCCCGGGCCCGATCTGGGTTTTACGCATGTGTTTATGCCGGGGGACTTTGAAAAACCCGTTCTGCTTTTGCTGCATGGCACCGGCGGGAATGAGCATGACTTGCTGGAACTAGGCGCAGCAGTGACACCGGGTGCTGCCCTTTTATCCGTGCGCGGCAAAGTGCTGGAAAACAACATGCCGCGTTTCTTCAAACGCCTTGCGACAGGCGTCTTCGACCTGGACGATCTGCAAAAGAATACCGAGGCACTGGCCACGTTTATTACAGCGGCAAAGGAATATTATAATTTAAATGACCGGCCGCTTTTTGCACTCGGCCTTTCCAACGGCGCCAATATCGCAATCAATATCCTGTTGCGTTACCCCGCTGCTTTGGCCGGCGCCATTCTGCTCCGCCCCATGCTGGGCATGGAACCGGGCGCGCTGCCCGATTTGCACGGCAAGCCCATTTTGATTCTTTCAGGCCTGATGGATGCCATCGTGCCTCGCGACCATCCCGTGCAACTGGAAAAAATCTTTTCTGCGGCCAAAGCCGATATTCGTCTAATCATAAAACCCGCAGGCCATAATCTGATCCAGTCCGATCTGGATGATATGCAGAATTGGATCGCGCAACATTAGAGTCGTTACAAGATTTTTGTATGAAGCTGCGCTTCCAGGTATAAAGCCGTTGCTTTAACAAATCTTTCCGGCCATGCCATGTTATGCTGCTCGTATTGATTCTTTGCTTTCAGGAAAAAAGCATCCGCCAAATAAATATTGGCTTGTAAAATGGCATGGCGTGTCTGTGTAAGAGGCGGCATGGCCAGTAAAATCTTATAGTCTTGATCAGGCAAATGTTTCTTCAATGAGAGTGCGCCGGCATCTGAACAGGGCATGGACATTTTAATGAGTCTGATCAAAAGATCTTTTAATATCTGTACCCCTGACATAGCCATGACAAAGTCCTCTCGTCCTATCACGACAGGCAGCAAACCCAAGACGCGAATGAATTCTTCAGTTACGTCTTTCAACTCAGAAGGTATTAGCGATTTTTTTTGAATGAATTCGGGCATAAGGCCTGAAATATCGTCATCATCATATAAAAACCGGATTTCATTTTGGCCATAATTATTCAGGCTGGACTTATCAATAACGGTTATATCAAAACGCTGCCATAAATCCGTGATCGCATTGATAGTAAGACTGCAAGGCAGGGTCTTGATAAAAATAATATCAGCTCTTTGCCGAAGAATATCCTGCAGGCGGTTGAACAGATCGGTGGTTTCAGGCTGTGGGGTACAGACGATAATATCAGCATCGCTATACCTATCTTCCTCACCGCGCCCGTAACTTCCGCCCAGCCAGGCCGCAAGAATTTGGGGTTGTTCTTGCAAAAGCGCTGTTATTTGCTCGATCAGTTCCTGCATGTTACACCCGCACTACCTGATTGCCGGCAAGGCGTTGAATTTGTCCCCTCAGTTCCAGCTCCATCAAAATCGCCAGCAGGCGCGAGGCGGGGAGTTGGGTGGCCTGGGTCAGATGGTCGATATCGCAGGGCGTGGGGCTGAGGTAATTCAGCACGGTATGGCGCGCCTGATCGTCGGTCAGGGCCGCGGTGTTTTGCGGCAATTCATCCGAGATCGTTTCCGGCATATACGCTTCGACCTGGTCCAGGGCAAAGCTGATCTGCGGGCCGGACAGATCCAGGTTGCGCAGCCCGCCCAAAACGTCCAGCACATCCTGTGCCGATTCAATTAGATGCGCCTGGCCGGTTTTGATCAGATGATTGGGACCTGATGCGCGCGGGTCCAGCGGGGAACCGGGCACGGCAAAAACCTCGCGCCCCTGGTCCAGCGCATAGCGGATGGTGATCAGCGACCCGGATTTCTGCGCCGCTTCGACCACGATCACGCCCCGGCACAGGCCGGAAATAATCCGGTTGCGCCGCGGGAATAATGATGCGGTGGGTTCCGAGGCCAGCGGATTTTCGCTTAAAATCACGCCGCGCTCACGGATGGCGTCATAGAGTTTTTTGTTCTCGGGCGGATAGACGATATCGACGCCATTGGCCAGCACGGCGACGGTCCCGGTCTCCAGCGCCGCTTCATGGGCCGCGGTATCGATGCCGCGCGCCAAGCCCGAGACGATGACGAAACCCTGCCGCCCCAGATCTTTTGCAATCTGAGCCGCCAGCCGCCGCCCGTTGGTTGAGGCATTGCGCCCCCCGACCATGGCGATCATCGGTTTGGCCAGCAAAGAAATATCGCCCAGCGCACTTAGCACAGGCGGCATATCGTCCAAAGGCTGCATCAGTTCCGGATATTGCGCATCATCTTTACTAAGCCATACGCCACCTGATTTAAGCAGGCGGTTATATTCCGCTTCCACTTTTTTAAGATCCGCCGGCTGCAAAGGCCGCTTCATCTGCGGCATCGCCGACAAGGCGTTTTCCACCCCGCCAAACCGGTCGACAAGACGCGCAAAGGTCGCCGGGCCGACCCCTTCGCTACGGATCAGTTGCAGGGCGGCAAGTTTGTCAGGACGGATTTGTGGTTGTGGCAAACGGGATAACTCTTATCTGGTGGTACTAGAACTTGTCAAACCATTCACGTGTATAAAGCAATAATGGTTCGGTTGTGCCTTCTTCATTAAAACAGTGATCAGACCCGGGAATGATTTTTAAATCTGTAGGAGTGCTCACAAAATCATTATAAGAAAAACCTTTCTTCGCATATTTTCCATCACCGGCAAGGATTACCTGAACGGGCGATGTACAGGCTTGTGCCAAAAGCTTGGCTTTATTTACATCGAAGTCCTTTGCTTCTTCATACATGGCTTTACCAATGAGAATATCGGGCTCCCAGCTAAGCAAGTATAAATCGTGATAGGGTTTCACATACGCAGTGCCGATCAACGTTTCTTTTGGTTCTATGCTCGGGTCCCACAAGCTGATCGCTTTAAAGGCTTGTGTGTTTGCACCTATGACACTGGGTCCACCAAAACTGTGTCCGACTGCATACAATTCATCATATTGCGTAGAAAAAAATTGGGCCATGGTATTTATATCCATACTATGTATCGCAATCGTGCAATCAACCAATTTCCTGGCATTGTCTTCGCTGCAATATAAATAAGGCCGAATTACATCATAGCCCAGCGCAGGAAAGGCAAAAGCGGCAGAGGTGTGATGATATTCATGCGGATGACCAGTCAGGCCATGAATAAGAAGAATGGCCTTCTTATTCTTCTTATTCTCAGGCTTGTTCAAAAGGCCATAAATGACATGACCATCTTCTGTTTTAATATCCCAATGAGTTTCCATTTTATTTCTTCAACCTAATCACCGACTCCTCACCCTTCATCAACCGCTGCAGATTACTGCGATGCGTCCAGACGATAAGCAAGGCTATAACCGCAAAGGGCAGCGCATATTCATCGCCGCCGCTGGCTTTCGCATAGATCGGCGCCTGCAGAGCGGCCAGGATGGCGGCGAGGGAGGAATAGCGGGACAGCGTGGCAGTGACCAGCCACATCGCCGCGAGCATCAACGCTGTCGGCCAATGCAGGACGAGGAGGACGCCCAGGCCGGTTGCCACGCCTTTGCCGCCCTTGAAGCGCAGCCAGACGGGAAATATATGCCCCATCAAGGCGGCGAACCCGGCGATCAATGCGACATGCGGAAAGACGTCGCAGCAGAACAGGGCTTTTGCGACCCAAATCGCCACCGCGCCTTTCAATGCATCCCCCAGCAGGACGCAGAAAGCAAATGTTTTATTCCCCGTGCGCAAGGCATTGGTTGCGCCGACACTGCCGGAACCGATATTGCGGATATCGCCGACCTTGAAAATCTTGCCCAGCACGATGCCGAACGGGATTGAGCCGATCAGATAAGAAAGGCTGATGATGGCGATATAGGGGAGGAGTGTGTCTGTCATTGGCTTTCTGTTTCTTCCGGATTTCCGGCAACGTGCTGTCCGGCTTTCAAAATATTCAAAGCCCGGCCCAGAATATCGGTTGCCGCCAAGGCGTCAAGGGCGCCCGATTCCTTGGCGCGTTTCAGCTTCAGATGCGCCGACATGTCATGCGCCGTACTGGAAGAATGGCGTTCGTCGCAAAAACCGATAATGCAGTGGGAAAGCCATGCCGGGTTTGCCTTGACCAGGTTATAGGCGACTTGCCGCACACCTTGGGCGCGCGGGCCCTCACTACCGTCCATGTTGAAGGGCAGGCCGATGACTAGCCCCCCGATCTCGTAGCCTTTCAGGGCCTTTTCCAGCGCCAGCAGATCCTGGCTCCATTTGCTGCGGGTGAGGGTGGTCAGCGGCAATACCGTCTGCCAATCGGGCGTGCTGAGAGCGATCCCGATGGTCCTGGTGCCGATATCCAGCGCAGCCAGGCGCACGGGGCGCTGCAAAATTTGCGCGAAATCGGCAAGGGGATGGATTGACAGGCCGTTCATTACTTACATACTGTTGGGACATCATTTTTGTATAGGTTTTTCGATGGATAAGCAAACAGTTCTCAAGGTGGCCAAACTGGCCCGCCTGAAAATCGACGATGAGAGGGCCGAAGTGCTGGCCGCCGATCTGGGCGGGATTTTCAAATGGATCGAGCAATTGAACGAAGTCGATACCAACGGCGTCGAACCCATGACCAGCGTCGGCGGGCAAAAAGCCTTTCGCCGCCCCGATGTCGTGACCGACGGGAATAAACAGGCCGAGATCATGCGCAACGCGCCCGATTCGGCCGAAGGATTTTTTGTCGTGCCTAAAGTGGTGGAATAGACATGACCAAGCTTACTGATCTCACTATTGCCGCTGCCCTTAATGGCCTGAACAAAGGCGAATTCACCTCTGCCGAACTGACCCGCGACCATATCGGCGCCGTTGAAAATGCCCGCGCGCTCAATGCTTTTATCGTCGAAACGCCCGAGCTTGCCATGGAGCAGGCAACAGCTTCGGATGAACGCCGCAAATCGGGCCGGGTGGGTCTGCTCGAAGGCATTCCGATCGCGATGAAAGATTTGTTCTGTACCAAAGGCGTACAGACCACGGCAGCCAGCAAAATCCTCAAAGGTTTTACCCCGACCTATGAATCCACCGTTTCGCAAAATATGCTGGACCAGGGCATGGTCATGCTGGGCAAGGTGTCTTTGGATGAATTCGCCATGGGCTCGGCCAATATCACCAGCGGTTACGGCAATGTGATTTCCCCGTGGCGCGCCAATGGCGATGATAAACAACGCATCCCCGGCGGCTCCAGTGGCGGCTCGTCCGCGGCGGTTTCCGCGCGCATTGCGATGGGCGCCACCGGCACGGATACGGGCGGCTCGATCCGCCAGCCGGCCTCGGTAACCGGCATCGTCGGGATCAAGCCCACTTATGGCCGCTGTTCCCGCTGGGGCGTTGTTGCGTTTGCATCGTCTTTGGACCAAGCCGGACCTTTGGCGCGTTCCGTCGAAGATTGCGCCATCATGCTGCAGGCCATGGCGGGCTGGGACCAGAAAGATTCCACCAGCGTCAATATGCCCGTCCCCGATTTCAAAGCCGTTTTGGGCCAGTCAATCAAAGGCCTCAAAGTCGGCATTCCAAAAGAATACCGCGTCGACGGCATGGCCCCGGAAATCGACAAAATGTGGCAACAAGGCATCGACTGGCTGAAAGACGCCGGGGCGGAAATCGTCGATATCAGCCTGCCGCACACGAAATATGCGCTGGCGACCTATTACATTCTGGCCCCGGCGGAATGTTCCTCGAACTTGGCCCGCTATGACGGCATGCGTTACGGCAACCGCGTCGAGGGCAAGGATCTGAACGAGACCTATGAACTGACGCGCGCGGCCGGTTTCGGCGACGAAGTCCAGCGCCGGATTCTGATGGGCACCTATGTCCTGTCCGCCGGTTATTACGATGCGTATTATTTGAAAGCGCAAAAAATCCGCGCTTTAATCGCCCGCGATTTCACCGAGGCGTATAAACAGGTTGATGTCATTTTAACCCCGACCACCCCCGGTTCCGCCTTCGTCATCGGCGAAAAACAGGATGACCCGCTGAAGATGTATCTGGAAGATGTCTTCACCGTGCCGGTGAATCTGGCCGGACTGCCGGGCATGTCCTTGCCCGCGATGCTGGATGATAAAGGCTTGCCGCTGGGCCTGCAATTAATTGGTCGGCCGTTTGATGAGGAGACGTTATTCAAGGTTGGTAGCGTGTTGGAAAAGGCGGCAGGATTTACGGCTAAACCGGATATGGGTTGGGTGAATGCTAAGTAAATTTTGGAGATTTTATTTTTCTTTTGAGGGGCGATCTTCAATTAGAGAGTTTAATCTCCATTGTAATTTGCCTTTTATTATTATTTTCTGTTTTGCTTGGCTACTCTCAATCTTCCTGGAGATTTTGGGTATGAATAAACATATAGAAATCTTAACTAACTTAGTTTTGTTACAAGTTGTTCGATTATACATGATTATCTTTACATCAGCCATTACATGTAGGAGGTTGCACGATATGAATCTATCTGGATGGTGGCAGGCTTTGGCTTATATAATACCTCTCCAACTAGACCTATCACTTTTCGGAATATATGATCTGCCCCGGGAATACGGAGGTGATGCTAAAATAATTTTTCAAATAGTAGGTTTTCTATTTTATATTTTTTATCTGGTTATCTTGTCTTGTTTTTGGGGATTGCCCGGGCAGAATAAATATGGCCATAATCCATTAGAAAAGGAAGTAAATGCTTAAAAACTGGCTGCACTTCTACACATCCTTCAAAGGCCGCGCCTCGCGCTATGATTTCAACGTGCGGACCACGCTGGTTTTGCTGGTTGGCACGATGATTGCTTCGGCGGTTGATGGCTTTATCCTGGGTGAGGACAATCGCCTATGTTCCGATATCTGGAGCTATATCGCGCTGGCCTTGACTTTGGCGGTGACGGCGCGGCGATTGCATGACTTGAATCTGTCGGGCTGGTGGCAATTGCCTGTGCAGTTATTTACCCTTGGTGCGATGATCGGCCTTGACCGTACCGATACCAAAATGGAAACCGTGGGCGACCTGCTCCCTTTGGTGGAGCGTATGGATGAGATCGGTAATACGGCCATTTTAGGCGTGCTTTTTGCCGTGCTGCTTTGTGTGATCTTCTTTATCCTTCTGAGTGCCAGGCATGGCACAAAAGGCCCAAATAAATATGGACCCGACCCGTTACCACCCGCTATAATCGACCAAACATAAATCGAGACGTATCATGACAAAAGAAAACAAATATATCCTGCAAGGACAAACCGGCGACTGGGAAATGGTGATCGGGCTGGAGATTCATGCCCAGGTGATTTCCAACTCCAAGCTGTTTTCCGGCTCGCAGGCGGAATTCGGCGGGGAGCCGAACAGCCATGTTTCGCTGGTCGATGCCGGGATGCCGGGGATGCTGCCCGTGCTCAATGCCTATTGCGTCGACCAGGCGGTGAAAACCGGTTTGGGCCTGAATGCGCAGATCAATAAATATTCGGTGTTCGAGCGCAAGAATTATTTTTATCCCGACCTGCCCACCGGCTATCAGATTTCGCAAAGCCAGTATCCCGTCGTCGGCAACGGCATTGTCGAGATTGACCTGGAAGATGGGACGACGCGTGAAATCGGCATTGAACGCCTGCATCTGGAACAGGATGCAGGTAAATCCCTGCACGACCAGCATCCGCAAAAAACCTATGTCGACCTGAACCGTGCTGGCGTGGCGCTGATGGAAATCGTCAGCAAACCAGACCTTCGCTCGGGCGAAGAGGTCAGCGCCTATATCAAAAAATTGCGCGCCATCATGCAATATCTGGATACCTGTGATGGTAATATGGAGCAGGGGAATCTGCGTTGCGATGTCAACCTGTCCGTTCGCCGCCCCGGTGCGGAATACGGCACGCGGACAGAAACAAAGAACGTCAATTCCATCCGCAATATTTTAATGGCCATCGAATACGAGGCCTCGCGCCAGATCGAACTGATCGAAAGCGGCGGCAAGGTGGTCCAGGAAACACGGTTGTGGGACCCCGGGCAAAACATCACCCGCTCGATGCGCTCCAAAGAAGAGGCACATGATTACCGCTATTTCCCCGATCCCGATCTGTTGCCGCTGGAATTATCCGACGATGAAATCGAACAGATCCGCGTCACCTTGCCGGAACTGCCCGACCAGAAGAAAAAGCGCTTTATGCAGGATTATGGGCTTAGCGCCTATGACACCTCGGTGCTGATTTCCGAAAAACCGCTGGCAGCTTTTTATGAAGCGGTTGTTGCCAATAAGCGCGATGCCAAGCGCGCCGCGAACTGGGTCATTTCCGAATTGCTTGGCATGCTGAACAAGCAAGGCAAGGAAATTGAAGATTCGCCCATCTCTGCCGAACAACTGGGCGGGCTGATCGACCTGATCCAGGACAACACGATCAGCGGCAAGATCGCCAAAGACGTATTTTCCATCATGGTCGAAACCGGCGATGACGCCGTCAAAATCGTTGAGGAAAAAGGCCTGAAACAGATTACGGATACGGGAGCCATCGAAAAAATCATCGACGACATCATCGCCGCCAACCTGGCTCAGGTCGCCGATTACCGCGGCGGCAAGGACAAGCTCTTCGGCTTCTTTGTTGGCCAGGCGATGAAACAGACGCAAGGCAAGGCCAATCCGGATATTATCAATGAGTTGTTGAAGAAAAAGCTTGCTGGTGAATAATCATCCTTATCATTTCGACCAACGGGAGAAATCTCCTGCAGAATAGATACCGCTGGAGATTTCTCCTCCTTTCAGTCGTTCGAAATGACAGGATGTAATAATGATTCATGAATCCCCCATCGTTGAACGCCACGGCAAATTCCATGTGGTGCGTGACGACATGATCCCTGGCGGGACAAAACAGATCCCCTTGCGCCACTGGCTGCCGGAACTGGATGCAGCGCATTTCGTTTATGCGGCTTCCATCTTCGGCAAAGGCGGGGCGGCTTTGGCTTATGCCTGTGCCGAGTTGGGCTTTAAAGCGACCTTGTTTATTGCCAGGACCGATAAAAATGTGCCTTGGGTAACCGAAGTGCAAAAAATCGGTGCCACGATCATTTGGACCGATTTCATGACCGTGGACAGGATTGAGGAACTGGCTTGGGACCATGCCATGGAGACGGGCGCGACCTATCTGCCTTTGGGTTTTGCCACCGCCGCTTTCGCCCAACATCTGGGCAATTACGCGCGCAAATTGCCGTTTGAACCCGCCGAAATCTGGTGCCCGGTGGTCAGCGGCACCATGGCAGGCGCGCTGGAAGAAGCCTTTCCCAATGCCGCGATCAAAGGCGTTGCGGTGGTCAAGCACCATAATTACCAAGGCAAAGGCCAGGTCTATAACGCGCTGGAGAAATTCGTACGCGGCGCGGCCATCCCGCCGCCTTTCCCGTCATGGACCTATAGCGACGCCAAAATCTGGCGTTTCGCACAAAAATTCGGGGCGGAGGATGCAGTGATCTGGAATAGCAACGCTTAGGATGCTATATTAGCGGCATGACCGTCCTTTCCGAAGCCATTCTTCATAATACGCGCGGCGTTATTTTGCTGCTGCACGACCCTTTGGTAGTGCAAATTTTGCGCGGCCAAGCCGATTTTTTCCTGCTGGATTGCGCCGCCCGGCCTTGCAGCCCGGAAATTGTCACCGCGCTGATGCATGCAGCGGGGGAGACGCAATTTTTGGTCCGCCCTGAAAATACCGATAAAGCCACGCTGCAGAAATACCTCAATCTTGGCGTCGACGGTTTGGTATTGCCCGATATCCATTATGCCGCGGAGCTGGAAAAAATCATCGCCACTTGTCTTTATCCGCCTGAAGGATTGCGCCCCTATCGTCCCCTTATGCCCGCCGATAAAATTTCGCTCGAGGCCATCAACGACCAGATTACCTTTATCGTCGAAATCGCTCATATCCAGACCGCCGTGCAATTGTCGGAAATTGCCGAAGTCACCGGCGTGAACGGTTTCCTGGTTTCGCCCCAGCGCCTTTCTATCGCCATGGAAAAAGGCAGCGATGCCGCGCATCCCTCGGTCCAGCAGGCTTTGCAAAGCATCGCCAAAACCGCCGCTTCCTATGAGTTGCCCTGGGGGATTGAGGGGAGTGAGAGCATCGAAAACATGACGGCGAATTTTACGGTGGCCGTGCGCGATATCGATCTGTTATCGGCGCAATCGAATGCCGCCATCGCCGCACCGCAAAAAGAAGAAGAGGACGAGGATGATTTTCCCGCCTTTACGCTTTCGGCCAGACGGGAATGAATCACGCGCCTTTATACTTCGCATAGGTTGTGCGGTTCATATCGCGGATATCGACGCTTAACTGGCCGATTGCGGGGATGGCATTGGCAACGGCAGAGACGAGTTTCTCGCTCAATTCCTTTTTCTGCTCGTTGCTGCGCCCTTCCAGCATATAAATGCGAATATGCATGAAACTGCCCTCACTTCCTTTTGTCCCGACATGGAAGTCTTCTGCCTTGTAACTGCGCGTTTTAAGATTTTCAGGACCAAAAAGACCGCTTTCAATACTTGTCCGGTGCACCAGCGCCGAAATATCCTGCGCCTGCATTTCGCTGGCAAGATTGGCAGAGTATTCGATAATGGCGTGGGGCATGTAGTTCCTCTTCTATATATAAGACCGATTCCAGCATAAATCTGTGGGCATTGACAGGTGGTGAATCTGTGATAGGCTTTTTGATAGATCGCCCTGGAACTTAAACGCCGGGCCGGAATCACCGTTAGACACTATTGGAATAAAACAACCGCATGGCCAACGCCCTGCGGTCACAAATGCTGCGTCCATTTTGGCGCAGCATGTCATCCACATGCGCGCAAAACAAAGGAGCACACGACAATGATAGGAATGAATGGCTTTGCCAGAACGAAAAGAAAGTCCAGACAAACGATAACGATGCCAATGAAAATCGTGGCCGCCGCTGCGGGCCAGTCGAATATCGCCAAATGGTTCCTGACGCCCGATACCAATGGCGCGGAAGGGAAAGACGCGTTTTTATCCGTCCTCAATGCCGCCTTGCCGGGCCCTGCGCATAACCTGGTCAATGGTGCAACCACCGGGTCCTCGGCCCTGAAATCCAGCACGGTCGGAACCGCGTGGTGGTACGACGATGCTACGCTTGCGTTTGGCCCTTGTTACAATAGCTGGCTTGCCGCTGTAACTCCTGTCATCCCCGATATCAAGGCGATTTTATGGGATCGGGCGAAGGGGATTTCGGCTCTGTTGCCAATGGCGCCACGCCGCGCACCAATTATAAAAACGGCCTTTTGACGATTTTCAACCAGATGCGCAGCGTGGTCGGCAATGTGCCCGTCATTATCATTCCATTGGGCCGCCGCGCCAATGTCGTTTCCGCCACAGGCTGGCAGAGCATTCGTGAAGTGCAAAAAGAACTGGCTGCTGAAAACCCCTGGATCTCGCTGACACCCGAAAAATTTGACCAGGCTTTGTTTGACGATGTGCATCATACCTCGGTCGCCTATGGCATTATTGGAGCAAGGGCGGCGCGTAAAGTGCTGAAGGTCCTGGGTGTCCCCGTGAACGGCGCGGATGGCCCGGTCCTGGTTCCTAATACTGCCGTGCGAAGCCGTACCGCGGTGACGATTGATCTGGCGCATGATGCGGGTAATGATTTTAATCCGGCGGCATTGATCAATGGCTTTAGATATTTTACGGGCACCACAGAAATTGCCGTTACCGGCGCGGTAAAAACCGATAATGACAGTATCGCGCTTACCCTTGCCAATGAACCGCCGCGCGGGGTGGAAAAACTTTATTACGGCTATAATGTGATGGACAGCGCCGATCCGGCAAAATTGGTCATCGATAATGCAACCAATGCTTTGCCGTTGCGTTCGGCCACGATTACCAACATCGCCAGACCCGATATCGCGCCAAGCCTGGCGTCATCGGTCTTTGTTTATGATGCCACGCTGGCGGCCTGTTATCCCGGCACGGGCCAGGCGATTTATAATGTGCTGGAAGCGCCCGCAGATGGATCATTGCAAACCGCCTATGACGGCATGCTGGGCTCGACCACGGCGGCGGACAGTTTCGATCCGCTTTTTACGGGCAGCGGGGCAGCTTCTTATTTTACGGGCGACGGCAATGATTATTTCCGCATTTCGTCGCCTTCCGATTTCCTGAAAAATCTTGCGGTCAGCGGTTCTTTCTCCATGGCAATCTTCTTTCATTCGCCAGCGCCCTGGAGCGGTACCCCCATCCTGTTCGCCTGTGGGGGGAACGGCTCGACCATTGCGGGTCTTACCATCCGCTATGTCGCTTCCAGCGACCTGATCCGGATTGCCACTTCGGACGGCGCTGCGGGCGGCAATGCGGATATTGCGGGCTCGGCCATTCCTGCTGATACGGATTGCGTCGTGATTATTACCTATAATGCGGCGACCAAATCCTATACGGCCCGCATCAACAGCGCGACCACTGTGCTTTCGGGCACCAGGGCCACGCTGAAGAACAGCCCCGCCACCGTAGCCTCGGATATCTTTGCCAATTTTACGGCGGGGGCGCGTTTCTATCGCATTGCCTTGTTTAACGAAGTGCTGGACACCACTAAGGCGCGCATCGTGATCGATAAAGCCAATGCTTTGCACGGGCGGATTTACGCCTAGAGCAAAATAATTTAGAAAAGGCACCCAAGGAAATCTTTGTTTCCATCGTCCAACCTTTGTGGCAAAACGGAAAGCATGACGGAAGTGGATGATTTTACATGGGTCCGTGAGGCCCAGGCGGGCGACCGCCAGGCCTTTGCCCGGCTTGTACAGCGGCATTACCGGCTGATGTACAAGCTGGCCTGGCAATTTTGCGGCGTGAAAGACCAGGCCGAGGACATTGCCCAGGAAGCATCCATCAAACTGGCGCAATCCCTCGGCGCCTTCCGGTTTGAATCGTCCTTTACCACCTGGCTGTACCGCTTGGTCATCAATACGGCCAAGGATAACGCCAGAGGACGGAACCGCCGCAGCGAAAATGAATTGCCTTTGTTCGAAGATGCGGTTTTCGTGTCGCCGGAAGCCTCGCCCGAACAAAAACTGCAGGATAAGGATGTCTTGAAAATGGTTGCGCGCCTGCCAGTCGATCTAAAGGAAACGGTAATCCTGTGCTATTGGCAGGGGCTTAGCCACAAGGAAGCGTCCATGGTGCTGGAATGTTCCGAAGGCACGGTTTCATGGCGATTGCATGAAGCGCGCAAGAAAATGGGCAGCGAGCTGGGGATAAAAGGGGAGGGAAGAAATCATGGATGAGCAAGAACTGAATAATTTCCTCTCGCGCATCCAGGCACCGGAACCGGATAAAAATGCGGAAAATCAAGCGTTGCATCATGCTATGGCAGCCTTTGAAGAAAAAATGCAAAAAGCTTCCGAAAGCGCCCAAGGAAATTCCAAAAGCAATCGTCTTAACAATACGAACAATCCGTTCGAGATGTTAAGGAGATTGATGATGAAGAATAAAATGATGTGGTCCGGCCTGGCCGGAGGAGTTGCAGTCGTCGCGCTGGTCGGTGTGGTAGGGATGCCGTTTCTAGAGCAGCAGCTGAACCAGAGGGCTTCCAGCAAAGACCGGAACATTACAAGCAGTTCGACAAGCTTCAGCGACACCGGCTTTGGGGGCCAGGCCCCAGGGCCAACAGAATTCCCGCCTGCCTATGAAGAAGCGGTACGGCAAGAATCAGAACAGCGGGCCAGTGAAGCAGCTCAAATAGGGGGAAGTTCAATTCCGGCACCCATTGCCCGTCCGTCAGAGCGTATGGAAATTCAGCGCGGCAAGAAAGAAAATTTGGCCAAAGCCGCTCCTGCTATAATGGGACAATCCGCCGATGTGGATATGGCCGCACCCGCTGCGCCATCCGTCTCTTTAAATAGCCTGGCCATTGCCCCGCCCGCCGATATCGTCCAGCCTTCCTATCACGACGAAGGCCGCGATAAATTTGAGAATGTTGAGGAAAACACGGTCAAATCCGTTATCGCTGAACCGGTTTCCACCTTTTCCATCGATGTCGATACGGCTTCCTATGCTTTTATCCGCCGACAGCTGAATAATGGCGTGCTGCCGCAGAAAGACGCTGTGCGGATCGAAGAAATGATCAATTATTTCGATTACGCCTATGCCCTGCCGGAAAAAGACACCGATCCGTTCAAGCCGAATATCACTGTCTATGACGCGCCATGGCACCCGGGCCACAAGATCATCCATGTGGGGATCAAGGCTTTCGATATCGAAACCAAGCCGCAATCCAACCTGGTATTTTTGATCGATACTTCAGGGTCGATGAATGAACCGGACAAACTGCCTTTGCTGAAAAATTCATTCAAGATGATGCTGGATGCACTTTCCCCTCAAGATACTGTCGGCATCGTCGTCTATGCCGGTTCCGCCGGGACCGTGCTGGAACCGACAAAAATCGGCGATAAACAAAAAATCATCCAGGCCATTGATAATCTGGAATCGGGCGGTGCCACCGCCGGGGCCGAAGGTATTCGCCAGGCTTATGCCTTGGCCGAAGCGGCGAAGATCAAGGATGGCAATAACCGGATCATCCTGGCCAGTGACGGCGACTTCAATGTCGGCATTACCGATCCCAATGAATTGCAGGGTTTTGTCGAACGCAAACGTCATGAGGGTATTTTCCTCTCTGTTCTCGGTTTCGACCAGGGCAATTACAACGACCAGATGATGCAGAAACTGGCCCAGAACGGCAACGGTAACGCCGCCTATATCGACAATCTGAATGAAGCGCGCAAGGTTTTGGTTCAGGAAGCAGGATCAACATTGTTCACGGTAGCCAAGGACGTCAAAATCCAGGTCGAGTTCAACCCTGCCCGTGTCAGCGAATACCGGCTGATTGGCTATGAAACACGTCGCCTAAACCGTGAGGATTTCAATAACGATACCGTTGATGCGGGCGAAGTGGGCGCAGGCCATGCTGTCACGGCCTTGTATGAAATCACGCCCATGGGTGCAGAGCAGGTCGTCGATAATATGCGCTATGTGCAAAAGCCGGTCGAAATGCCAAAGGTCGCCGATCCTGACGGCACAGGCGAATATGCTTTTTTGAAAATCCGGTATAAAAAACCAGACAGCGATACAAGCATATTGATGACACGGCCTATTACACATGACGATGAGGCAGGGTTTGACAATGCCTCTGACGATGTGCGTTTTGCAGCGGCAGTGGCGGAATTCGGCCAGTTGCTGAAAAACAGCAAATATGCCGGCAACATGACCTATGATCAGGTGATCGATATGG
>JAQGJA010000005.1 GCA_028290805.1 Alphaproteobacteria bacterium | reverse complement strand
ATCAAGGCCAATGTCATTTTATACGCATCATATGCCTTGGTCGTGGTGCCCAGGCGGTCATATAAAACAGCGACATTGAACGGATACACCGGGTTGGTGCCGTCCAGCGCTATGGCTTTTTCGAAATATTGAAAGGCTTGCGGCGTGTCCATCATATTGGCGTGCACCATGCCTAATTGCCCCATCACGGCGGCATTATCCGGATATTGTTCGGCCAGGGAATTCAAGCGGATCAGCGCTTCTTCCGGGTCCTGTTTCTGGACCAGGCCCATGTAATTGGTCAAGGCTTCGACATCGCGCGGATTGAGGTCCAGCAAACGCTGATAGGTATTCATCGCATCCATCGTCTGGCCCGATTGCTGCAGGGCCAGGGCTTTTCCTGCAAGGGCGGACGGATCGGACGGGTTTTTCTTCAGTTGCTGGTCATAGATATTGGCGGCAGCCTGGTATTGCCGGGCTTCCAGGACGCGGTCGCCGGCAGCGTTGATCGCCTGGGAAGATTGCGCGGAATAGCTTTTCTTGACGAAAATAACCTGGCTGGCATGGGGCGTTACTTCGGTCTGTTGCGACATGGCCTGGCGTGCGGGGGACGCCATCGCAACCGCGCCCCCTGTCAGGATTTCGCTGACTTCCTGTCTGGTCTTCATCGTTTTATCCATCGAACCGCCGGCGGCAGCCGTGACGGGCAAAGCGGGTGCAGGACTGGCCACAAGAGCCGGATTGCCATTGGCACTTACGTCATTCATGGCCTCATTGACGGCATTCATTTTAGCCGTGGCGCTTTTTTCCATGGCGCTTGCAGCCGGGGTCAGTTCCGCAAGATTGCCTGGCGCGGCAGGCGTATCGATCGGCGTCAGTAGTTCTTTTGGCGGTGGCGGCAAAGCAGCCGTGTTTTGTTCAGGCACCGGCGCAACTGGGGCGGGCACTGCCTCCACAGGTGGCGTCACCGCAGCAACAGGAGCCGCTTCCGGCACCGGGACTGGCACAGAGGCCGGAACGGCGGCTGCAACAGCAGCAGGATCGGCAGGAGGCGCAACAGGGTTTGCCCCGGCGACTGGAACGGGTACTGGTACAGGCACCAAAGCCGGATCTGCTGCCGCCACAGGCGTCTCGGGAACGGTTGCGGCCATCTGGTCAGGGGAAATCGCACCGGGCGCCATATCGGCGGGCGGGGTATTGGCCGTCTGGGCCATTTCAACCGGGGCGAATGTTTCGGCGTCAGCCGGGAAAAACATCTGATAGGCGAAATAACCGCCGCCCAATGCCAGTACGGCAAAAAGGGCCAGGTATAAAGGCAATCGGCTGCGTGCAGGCTTATCGGCGCTTTCTTCCAGGTTGGTCCCAAGATCGTCGTAATCGTCAACGGCGGCATCGTCGACAGTCGCGGAAAGCGGAAGATTCTCGTCTTCCAGGCGATAAGGGTCTTGGGTCATGGCTATCCTGTTCATCCTTTAAGGGGCCCGTTATAAGGGCATCGTTGTCATTTTTAGCACCAGAGGCGTTAACAAAAATTCAACAAAAACGCTAAACCGCGTAATAAGGCCTGATAATCCCCGCACCCTGCGCCAGGGTCGCAGCCACCGCTTTTATCGCCTTTAGCGAGGGTTCGGTGATGTTCTCCATTACCTGGATATGAGAGAGGGTTTTGACAATTTCCTGTACTTCCGGCGTCATGACCCCGGCCAGTTTGATGCCGTTATCCTTGGCAAAATATTGCGCCAGGTCGGCATCCATCACGCGTTCGATGCCAGATTTTCCCCCTTTGTTTTCCGGCATTATTCTTTGAATGAAACTTTCGCCGCGCTTGACCGTGACGATCACCGCCATCGGCCCAGTCGCGTTTCCCCTGCGCATTTCCCAGGCCAGCGCCTCGGTCGTCAGTACGCCTTTAAGGGGTGTCTTATACACCAGCGCCAACCCGCGCGCAAAGGCGATCCCGACGCGAAGACCCGTAAAACGTCCGGGTCCAGTGGTCACGATAATCTCAGCAAGGTCTTTTATTTTGACCCCATGCACTTTCAGCATTTCATCGACCAATGGAGCAAGGACGACATCATGCTTGCCGCCGCCAGGAACGGACGCCATGGTGATGCAGACATCATTATCCCACAAGCCGACCTGGCAGGATTCAAAGGCGGTGTCGATGAGGAGTGCGGTCATGCAATGGTTTTAACCGCAAAGGCACGAAGGCGCAAAGAAAAATCCGTTTGGGCAAAAGCAGAAAACAGATGCCGCCCCAAGGTAAAAAAGGTTTAACCGCAGAGGCGCAGAGAACCGAGAACGGTCCAAAGAACCTATTGTACTGCACGAACCTCAACCACTTCCGGCACATAATGACGCAGCATGTTTTCGATGCCGGCCTTCAGCGTCATCGTTGAACTGGGGCAACCGGCGCAGGCGCCGCGCATTTGCAGCATGACAACGCCGTCTGTGAAATCGACGAACTGGATGTCGCCGCCATCCATGGCGACGGCGGGGCGGATGCGCTTGTCCAGCAAATCCACGATCTGTTTGATAACGGGGTTGGACAGATCGGCATCCCCATGGCTGCCGCCGCCCGTCGCTTCTTCATCGAATAATTGCGGATCGTTTTGCGAGAAATGATCCATGACCAGCCCCAGGATCAGCGGCTTGAGAATGGCCCAGTCCTTGGCTTCATCCTTGGTGATGGAGACGAAATCGCGGCCGAAAAATACGCCATGCACCCCGGTCAGGCGGAACAGCCTGCGGGCCAGCGGGGAACGTTCGCCCTCCTGCGCCGTGCGGAAATCGGCCGTGCCCTGGGGCATGACGATTTCGCCGGGCAGGAATTTTAGCGTGTTCGGATTGGGAGTGGTTTCCGTTTGGATAAACATGCGTCGTAATCCTCTGAGCGTGGGCAGTTGACGACTTTGGCCATGGTCTTCAAAGGATAGAAGAACATGACAATCGGCTCGTACCAGTGATGGTTATATTCCTTGGTTTCCAGGAAATCGCGGTAATAGCCACGGATATTCGGCGTATAGCGCGGTTTCATCTGGATCGAATCGGTGATCTGGCCGAAGTCAGTGACGTGGGAATCAAAGGTTTCGATGGGCGAAGAACACATAGTCATCATGTGCAAATCGCCATACAGCGTGGCAAAGATCAGCGCGCGCTTGCGAATGCCAGGTTCTGTGGTGCGGTCAATATAATCCACCAATGTATAGCGCGCATCACCGCCGCCAAGGGCGCCGTAATTATCATAGTAGAAATAAAGATCGTCGTAATTGGCCACGGCCTGTTCCCAATAGCTCCACTGGATTTCCTGGGCCACGACATCCAGCATGTAATCGCGCGGATAGATCACGAATCGGCGGTCCTGTTTGGCAAAAACGGTACAGGAAGCGCCATCGGCCCCCGGCGCCATCATCTTGATCCGGCCATCGCCGGGCAATCCGCCCTGCTCTTTCCAAGTATCGGGATAGGCCAGGTTATAATCAAATTCCCCGTCATTCCATGCATTATAATGCGCATGGGCGGTGGACGCCGTAAATAAACATACCAAAAAAGCCAGAATCAGACGCACTTTTTTCTCCTAACATCGCAATCCCCGGCGTAATCCCCGCGGATCTCTAAAATTGAGACCCCTGAGCCGCCTTAAGCCGCCATTCGGGGCACCATCGAGGTTTTATAGCATAGTTATTAAGGATTGGCTACAAATCCGTTTTATGGCGTCTTGTTGTTTTGAAAAGGATAGTTCACCCGGTAATAGCTGTTCGGGCTGGGCTCATATTTCTTCAGAGTCCGCTCAACAAAACCATCGCTGATCATATCGCCCAGCGTGGTGTCGATCATCTGCTTTAGCTGAAAATCGCTTTTTGGCATGATATAGGTGGCGGGGAAATATTTCAGCGGTGTTGCCTCGGCGATATTGCGCAGTTTTTTATCCGAGTTCTTATTAAAGCGGTCCAACAGGACGGGTTCGTTAAAGGTGGCATCCGCTTTTTTCGCGGCGACTTCTTCCAACTGCTGCTCGGTCAGGGCCATTTGCGGTACGCTGACGAATTTGGCTTTTGGAAAAACGCTGGAGGCGACCGAGGCCGTGATATCACCATCCTTGACCGCCAGCGTAACACCGGGATCGTTCAATTTTTCCAGATTGCCGTCGAAACGGTGGTCATTGTCACGCACGAAAACACCCACGACACTGTAATAAAGCGGGATTGAGAAACTGGCCGCACGGCTTCGCTCTGGGGTCGGGAAAACCACGTTACAGAAAAGGTCATAACGACCGGTTTCAAACCCCTGGATCATTTCGCCGTAGCCGACTTCCTCGGTCCAATCGATTTTAAAGCCAAGGCGTCGCGCCATTTCTTCGGTCAGGTCATAGAAAATGCCGGATTTCTTTTTCGTGTTCGCATCGACGATTAACGCCGGTTCATAAGGGAAATAGCCGCAGCGAATGGTGTTCGTGCGCAAAATACGTTCGTAAGTAGTTTCCCTAGCATCCTTTGCCATCGTCTGGACAGGTGAAAATATAAGGATTAAAAAGGCCAAACCCATCGACCCCAGAAATAAATTTTTCATTATAACTCCCTGCTATCCCTATGGCTTAGCATGAAAATTCCTTAGGGAGAAGCGACAAATCCCATCACTTCTTTTACGCGGCCCAGAGTGGGCGTGGCGATGGCCGCGGCACGGTCGCGCCCAGAGGCCAGAAGGCGCAGCAACTCGGCCTTGTCCTGCAGCAGGCGGGCCATTTCCTGGCCGATGGGCGTGATTTTATCGACCAGCAATTCGGCCAAAGCATTTTTAAAGGGGGAAAAGGGCTGGCCACCAAACTGGGCGATGACCTGTTCGCGGCTTTGGCCCGAGAGGATGGCAAAGATATCGAGCAGGTTTTCAACCTCGGGGCGGTCTTTTAATTCTTCGCCCAAAGACGGCATAACGCCCATATCGGTCTTGGCGCGCTTGATCTTGTCGGCGATGACATCCGCACTGTCGAAAAGATTTATGCGGGACATGTCCGAGGGATCGGATTTGCTCATCTTTTTTGTGCCGTCGCGCAGGGATTTAATCCGTGCGCCAACTTTTGGAATAATGGGTTCAGGCACGGTGAAAACAGGCCCGTATTTCTGGTTAAAAGAGATCGCCAGATCGCGTGTCAATTCGACATGCTGTTTCTGATCTTCCCCGACGGGGACATGCGTAGCGTGATACAAAAGAATATCGGCGGCCATTAATACGGGATAAGTGAATAATCCTGTGAAAACGGAATCCGGATTTTTGCCTGACTTATCCTTGAACTGGGTCATCCGTTTCAACCAGCCCATTGGGGCCTGACACGTCAATATCCATTCCAGTTCAACATGCGCCGGGACATGCGACTGGATAAAGATGGTATTCTTTTTAATATCTATTCCTGCCGCAAGATAAGAAGCGGCCAGTTCCAAACTCGCCTGATACAATTCCTGGGGATT
>JAQGJA010000165.1 GCA_028290805.1 Alphaproteobacteria bacterium | reverse complement strand
CGCACCGAAGAGGTTTCGGCCATATCGGCCGCGGTGATAACATCCTGATACCAATCGGGATAGTTGCTTTGGCGGGTCGAAGAAAGGGTCATTGAAAAGCCTTGATAATTTTATCGGTTTCTTTCTGTATAAGCAAAACGGCGCTTGCAGGCAATGGGCGGGACGGGTATTTTATCCTCATTGGAGAAATTATATGAGTTTGGAAACATTTGTCGCCGGGCGTTATTTACGTGCGAAGCGGCAGGAAAGCTTTATTTCGGTGATTGCGGGGTTCTCTCTGGTGGGAATCGGCCTGGGGGTTGCGACATTGATTATCGTCATGTCGGTGATGAACGGTTTCCGGCACGAGCTGATCGGCGGGATGCTGGGGATTAACGGGCATATTAATGTCTATGCCAAGACGGGTAATCTCAGCGATTATGATTACCAGTTAACATTGTTGCGCCCGTTGAGAAATATCGTCACTGCCATGCCCGTGGTCGAGGGCCAGGCGCTGATGACCTATGGCGGTTCCGCCTCTGGGGTTATGGTGCGCGGGTTGACGGCGGCGGATTTTTTAAGCAAGCCCTTGCTGAAAAAATCTATCGAGTCCCCCGGACAGATGAAGAATTTCAAGGACAATAATATCCTGATTGGCAGCGAGATGGCCAAGCGCCTGCATATCGGTGTGGGCGATGTGCTGACCCTGATCAGCCCGAAACCGAAAAACACGCCTTTTGGTTCCATGCCGCGCAGCAAGGCCTATACGATCGGCGGGATTTTCAATGTCGGCATGTTCGAATTCAACAACAGCTTTATTTTCATGCCGCTGGAAACCGCGCAAAGTTTCTTTGAAATTCCCAATAATGTCAGCATGATTGAAATCACCACCACGGATATGCAGAATATCGAAGCAGTACTGGGCAATGTCAGAAACAAGCTGGGTAGCGACGTGATCGTGCGCGGCTGGCAGGAGTCCAATACCAGTTTTTTCCATGCGCTGGACGTGGAGCGCAATGTGATGTTCCTGATACTGATGCTGATTATTTTGATTGCGGCGTTCAACATTATTTCCTCGCTGATCATGCTGGTCAAAGATAAATCGCGCGACATCGCCATATTGCGCACCATGGGTGCCAGCAAGGGCCAGGTGCTGCGCATATTTCTGATCACGGGAGCCAGTATCGGCACGGTTGGTACGCTGGCCGGGGCTTTGCTGGGCATTTTGGTTACCATGAATCTGGGCGGCATCCAGCATGTCATCGAAAGCATCACCCATAGCAGCCTGTTCCCGGCCGAGGTTTATTTCCTGACCCGGCTGCCGGCGATTATCGACTGGCACGAGGTGTTGACCGTGATTTTCATGGCGCTGGCTTTATCTTTTGGCGCTACGATTTACCCAGCCTGGCGCGCCGCAAAACTTGACCCGGTGGAGGCGCTTCGCTTTGGCTAATGTTCTTGAACTCACCCATCTTCGTCATTCCTATCCGCAAGGCGAAAATGGCCGCTTGCAGATTCTGCATGATATTTCATTGCATGTCGCGCGCGGCGAGATCGTTGCGCTGATGGGAAAATCCGGCGCGGGGAAATCAACGCTGCTGCATATGGCCGGATTATTGGACCGCCCCGAAGAAGGCGAAGTCCGCATCGCGGGCAATGTGATTGTGGCCGCCGATGACGCCGTGCGCACGCAATTGCGCCAGAAATCGATCGGCTTTATTTACCAGTTTCACCATCTTTTGCCGGAGTTTTCGGCGATGGAAAATGTGTTGCTGCCTCAAATCGCCGCCAAAACGCCAAGGGCCGAAGCCGTCGCGCGTTCCGAAGCTTTGTTGCGCGCGGTAAAACTGGAACACCGCATCAAACACCGCCCGTCGCAATTATCGGGCGGTGAACAGCAGCGCGTGGCCATCGCCCGCGCTTTGGCTAATAAACCGCATTTATTGCTGGCCGATGAGCCAACGGGGAATCTTGATCCTGAAACCGCCGATACCGTGTTTGATTTATTGCTGAACACGATCCGCCAGGAAAATGTCGGTGCGCTGATTGCCACACATAACCCGGAGCTGGCGAAACGCATGGACCGCATTTTGGTACTGGATCACGGGCGCGTGGTGGAATGAAGCCGGAATTTATCCATCTGCATGTCCATTCCGCCTATTCCCTGGCCGAAGGGGCGATGAAGGTCGGAAAAATATTGGACACCTGCGTCAAGAACGACATGCCGGCGATTGCGATTACCGATACAAATAACTTGTTCGGCGCGATGGAATTCAGCCTGAATGCCGTCAAAAAAGGCATCCAACCCATCATTGGCCTGCAGGCCAGTTTCCTCGTGCCGCAAGAAAAGGAAAACGCCTTCGTCAAGCAAAAGCCTTGTTTGATGCCCATCGTTTTATTGGTGCAAAGTGAGCAGGGCTATCAAAACCTGTGCAAGCTGAATTCGGCCATGTATACCAAGAAATCACCGCAGGACGAGGTGATGCTGACCTGCGAGATGCTGGAAAACCATACCGAAGGCTTGATCTGTCTGACGGGTGGGGCAGCCGGTCCGATTGCGCATTTATTGAAGGACAATAAAGCCGAAGCTGCCGAAAAAATATTGCAGCGCTTTGCCGGTTTTTTCCCCAACCGCCTGTATATTGAGCTGACGCGCCACGGCAACTGGAACCGCGGCCTGGATACGCAACAGATCGAACTGGCCCATAAATATAATCTGCCGCTGGTGGCCACCAACAACGCCTATTTCCTGAACAAGGATTTTTACGAGGCGCATGATGCATTATTATGCATCGCCGATGGCCGTTACATCACCGAAACCGACCGCCGCCGCGAAACGCCCGATCATTATTTGAAGTCGTCAGCGGAAATGATCGCTTTATTTCATGATGTGCCTGAAGCGATCCAGAACACAGTCAGCATCGCAAAGCGCTGTCATTATTTCCTGCAGGTCGTGCCTGCGCAATTTCCGAAATATGAGTGCCCGGACGGCCGTAGCGAAGATGAGGAAATGCGCGTCCAGGCCGTTGAAGGATTGAAATGGCGCCTGGAAAGTTACGTTTTCCCGCGTGCCAAAGACGAAGAAGAAAAACGCGCGCTGGAAAAAACCTATACCGAACGCCTCGAAATCGAACTTCCGGTTATTACAAAAATGGGTTTTTCGGGCTATTTCCTTGTCGTTGCCGATTTCATCAAATGGTCAAAATCCCAGAATATTCCCGTCGGACCGGGCAGGGGTTCTGGGGCCGGATCGCTGGTGGCCTGGGCCTTGCAGATCACCGATATCGACCCGCTTCCTTATGGCTTGTTGTTTGAGCGTTTCCTCAATCCCGACCGTGTTTCCCTGCCGGATTTCGATATCGATTTCTGCCAGGACCGCCGCGATGAAGTCATCGCCTATGTGCAGAGAAAATACGGGACCGATCATGTCGGCCAGATCATTACGTTTGGAGAACTAAAGGCGCGCGCTGTTGTGCGCGATGTCGGCCGCGTGCTGCAGATGTCCTATGGTCAGGTGGACCGGATCAGCAAAATGATCCCCAATAACCCGGCCAAACCCACGACCCTGCAGGAAGCCATTGACGGTGACCCGGAATTGCGCCGCCTGAAGGATTCCGATGAAACGACGGGGCGTTTGCTGACCGTCGCATTGCAGTTGGAAGGGCTTTACCGCCATGCTTCGACCCATGCCGCGGGGATCGTCATTGGGCGCAAGCCGCTGG
>JAQGJA010000191.1 GCA_028290805.1 Alphaproteobacteria bacterium | reverse complement strand
CCTGGCGACCTTGCCGTTCTCGTCGACGCGACGGGCGAACGCTGAGCCCTTCGGGTTGCGCGTCGTCGGACTGCCGTAGGTCACGCCAGTGAACTCGTCACCGCTGCTTACGATCAGGCCGAGATTCATGTCGGGCTGCAGGAAGTAGGGCAGGTTCTGAGGGTCGAAGCGCAGCCATCCCGCACGCAACAGCATCAGGCCCTCGTGCAGCGACTCGACCGTGCGGAGCCAGCGCGTGAACTCCGGGCCGGACTTCGGGGCGGCCTGGGAGAAGGTGCGGCTCTCGGCCGCGCCGATGGCGACGGCGCGCTCGAAGAGCGTCGCCTCGAGGCGCATGGGGGACAGCCGGCGAGCGAGATCCTCGCGGGTCTTGGGGGTGTGGATCGCCATGTGCGGTTCCTCTCTCGCTGCCGGGTGACGTGACCATACTATCGCACCCAGTGAAAGAACTACTACATGGACTTAGGTGAGGCGTGTCGCGTCAGTTCGGGAACGGCGGCTCTTCCCCAAGGATTGCGGCGGGCACGGCCGGTGCCACTGCAAGTCCTACTCTCGGAGCCCAGATGGTCGGGCTAGAAATCCGAGCAGAATCGACGGCGCGATACACGACCCGGTCGCCATCGACGGTGCCCGTGTACTGACCCGATGTGTCGAAGACGTACTTTCCTTGGATCGCGCCCAGATAGGCTCCCGAGCCGGCAAACAGACGGTTACCTTCCCGCTGTAGTGGACGGCCATTCTTTGTGTAGAGCTGAGACATGCTGCCGTTCTAGTTTCGACCTCCGACATCGAGATGGGTGTACCCCACATGGCCAACCCATTACCGAGGCATAGCGGAAGCGCGAGGAAAGGGTCGCTCGGGCGGAGGCGAGTTCAAGAATGCGGAGGAGGCGTCGGCTGACGTGAGGAAGCGGCTCACTAAGCTGCGTGCCAGGCATTGACCTGGAGTTAACGCTGCGAGGAGAATTCACGAAGGAGTGCGAATGGGAATCAAGAACGGTGGCGAGCTCGCGCGTAGTGACTCCGCTACGACTGCGGTCAGCGGCAAGGGAACGACTCATCGCTTGGGCTGCTCGCCGCCGGGAATGATGGTTATGGCAAGTAACAGATCGTTGAGGCCGCGCGTTCCGCAGCACGCACGACCGGTCCGTGCGCCGCTAGAGTAGCGCCATGGTGGGATACGGACGTGTCGTGGGTGGCGACTATCTAAACGCGACGGTGTCGACTCCCATCGGCAGCACGCTGGTGGTGCAGGCGGGCCTCAAGTTCCGGAAACTCGTTCCTGAGAACGTTGCTGAGTGGGACGAGGTTGTCCCTGATGGGAAAGGCAACGTGATCAGCGCAGTCGGGAAGGCCGTTGCAGGCGCGGTCCTTCCGGGCCAGCTCGGCAAAGCCGCTTCGGCCGCTCTCGGTGCAACGCTCGATTCGTTTGGTCCCACGCACGTCGTGGACGTTGGCTGGGCCGATGGCAAACGGTCGCTCATCAGATTGCCGGACACGATGTTCAAACACTTGGATCTCGTCCTCCGAGCGCAACGTGCTGAGCCAGTCGGGCCGGTATCCGGGAGTGAACCCGCACCGGCTCCAGCAGAAAAGCCGACAGTCACCGAACAAGCCTTCTCGCTTGTTTCAGGCATTGTCAGAGATCGCTTCCCTGCGAGGGGCACGCCGCCGCTCGCACCTGCCGAGCCCGTGCAGCCGGCACAGATCGATGTTGTAGAGCAACTCAAGTCACTTGCATCGCTCCGCGACGCAGGGATACTAACGGACGAGGAGTTCACGGCGAAGAAAGCAGAACTGCTCGGACGTCTGTGAGTGTGTGCACGGCTGCGCCGTTGGATGCCACGAGCCTGGTGGGCAATTTACCCAGCGCGAACGTGTCGCTGAATTCGGACCCGGCTCCACACCGGAGTTAGCGGGATGTTCCGGTCTCAATGTGGCCCCGTTTCGCTTCCGGCGTCACGTGCGCAAAACGCAGCACTGCGACCTGGCAAACTCTGAACTCGCTGAGCATCCTCCGTTCCGATGCCGGTGTCGGCTTGTAAAGTATCTGATACACGCACAATTGATCAACACCAAAGAGGGTCATGTTGAGCACGCCTCCATACCGCACAGAGCGCAGCCAAGCTGCCGGTGCGGTCACACGTGATGGGGAGAGTGAGCAGCTCATCAAATCGCGTCAACGGGTGAAGTCGCACGGTGAGGTGTTCACCCCGCGCCGGATGGTCAACCAGATGCTGGACTTGGTTCGTGCCGAGCTGGAGACGGGCCCTCAGTTTGTCGACAAAACATTTTTCGAGCCAAGCGCCGGCGACGGCAATTTTCTGATCGCCATTTTGCAGCGCAAGCTGCACGCGATTGAGAAGCGATACCAGCCGGAGTTCTGGCCAACGGAGTCGTTGTTCGCTCTCGCATCGATCTACGGCATTGAACTCCTTGAGGACAACCTCATGGCCGCGAAGTCCGGACTGCTCACAGAGTTCGTGGCCTTCCACGAAGGCCATGGCACACGGTGCGGTCACCGAACCAACCTCAGACGCTCGGCCGAGTACCTCGCTAGTGCGAACGTCGTCCTCGGGAACACCCTCACTGGGCTCGATCCCTCCGGCAGGACAATCGAGTTCTCTTGGTGGCACCGGGTGCTCAACGTTCCCGGGATGGTGCAACGCGACCCATTCACGCTTGCCTCGCTGCGCGGAGCGAGTAGCGGCGCGTTTGACTTCGCCATCTACGACGCCTACGCGCAGTGCCGAATCGACCATGCCCACAAGGAAGTGAGAGCCGTTGTCTAGCCCGAAAATTAACACTTAC
>JAQGJA010000134.1 GCA_028290805.1 Alphaproteobacteria bacterium | reverse complement strand
CCTGTCCAATGTCACCGCCATCCAGATCAACCCCACGACCAAAATGGAACTGGGCGCTTTCGTCAATGACAAAGACCTGTTTCACCCCATCTTCCAGGCCGTCGATCAGGAAAGCACGGATTTCGGCGGTTTTTCGCGCGTGGAAAAGAAATTCACCGCGCTTAACCTTGATCACAAAATCCTGGGCGGCATCAATTATCACGCCGGCAAAGTCGATGCACTGCAATTCATCAATGTGAGGGGATCGCGCGGGATACAGACCGCCGATACCGACCAGAAATCGCAGAATGTCGCCCTCTATGGCGAAGGGCAGTTTCACGTGGCGCGTGATCTCAGCCTGATCCTGGGCGGCCAGGGTTTATGGGCCAACCGCAACTTCATCAATAACCGCAATGCATCCGCCAGCGACGAAGAAAACTTTACCGGGTTCAATCCGAAAATCGGCACGCTCTGGGATGTGACTGCCGCTTCCCAGGTTTTCGCCAATATCTCGCGCTCCAGCGAAGTGCCTACTTTTTCCGAGCTGGTCCAGCAACCCGTTGTCGGTTTCGTCCCGCTAGACACCCAGACCGCCTGGACGGCCGAGATCGGCACGCGCGGCTCAAAAGGCAATCTCACCTGGGATCTGACCGCCTATCACGCCCGGATTGAAAATGAATTGCTGCAATTTACCACTAATTCCACCATTCCCGCCACAACCTTCAATGCCGATCAAACCATTCACCAAGGGCTGGAACTGGGCAGCGCCTGGCGTTTCACCCATAATCTCTGGCGCATGAATGATTCTCTGACTTTGTCCCAGATTTACAACCTGAATGATTTCCGCTTCCAGGACGATCCGCAATTCGGCGATAACGAACTGGCCGGAATTCCGCGCCATGTCCTGCGCAGCGAATTGCGTTACAAACAGGAAAAATGGAGCACAGCCCCGATCATGGAATGGGCGCCCGAAGCGCCCTTCGTCGATTTCGCCAATACGACCAAAGCGACGGATTTCATGATCCTCAACCTGGAAGCCCAGCGCAAGATCACCGACCGCATGGAAATATTTTTCGAGGCCCGCAATCTGCTGGACCAGCGTTTTATCTCGAATTTCTCTACCGTCACCAATGCCGGCACCGGCCCCTCGCCCGCAATCTTCTACCCCGGCGAAGGCCGCAGCTTTTTCGGCGGGCTGAAGGTGAAGTTTTAGGATATGCCGGGTTTTATCAAAGTCGTGATTCTTTAACGCATCCCCGTTGAATAATGGGGTTACGGAGAGAGTGTAATTAATTACACGCAGGCCCTACTAATACGAAACCGTCAAAATCTCGTATGATTTCTGCCCGCCGGGCGTGGTGACCTTGACCACATCCCCTGGATTTTTCCCGATCAGCGCGCGAGACAATGGCGCCTGCAGGGAAAGGCGGTTCTTGTTGATATCCGCTTCGTAATGGCCGACGATCATATAGGTGGCGTTCTGTTCGGTCTGCTCGTCATATAATTCGACCGTCGCACCGAAACGGATATTGTCGCCGCTGAATTTGGTGTAATCGATCACTTCGATACGCGTCAGCACGCTTTCCAGCTCCTGGATGCGGCCTTCGTTAAAGCTCTGGCGTTCACGCGCCGCATGATATTCGGCGTTCTCCTTGAGGTCGCCATGGGCACGCGCTTCGGCCAGATCGGCAATGATCTTCTGGCGCTCGACCTCTTTCAGGTTGCGCAATTCATCCATCAATCCCTGGTGCCCCTGGGGCGTCATCGGTACTTTTTCCATTTGCGATCCTCACAAAAAAATACACAGCGCCGATTAAAAGCGCTGTGTTAACAAAGTCATTGGATAAAAACTATCATAAAATCCCAAGGCAGACAAGGCCGGTTTAAGGTTTAATGGCTGAACCATGGAAGGGCGTCCAGTAAAGAAGATTGGTCGTCCGTCCAGGCCTTACCTTTAACAGGCGCTTTTGCCCAGCCTGCTTTTTCCAAAGCCTTGCGGTCTTTTTCTTCGGCCAGGAAAACCACCCATTTTGACATGAAGCTTAATGGATATTTCTTATTGTCGGGCGTGAAAAAAATGGAATAAGCTTCAAGCCCTACCGAATTTGCCACGGCCCCCAAAGGCGGCGCAAGGTCCAGAAAACGGTTTGAAACGTGAAACAAAATCACGCCATGCTCGGTCAGATGTGATTTATATACCTCCAGGGCTTCACGCGTTACGAGATGAAGCGGAATGCCGTCCGAACTGAATGCATCTAGAACAATCATATCGTATTTCCGGTTTTCTTTTTCCATCATCAGGCGGCCATCGCCGATAAAAATATCGCGCGGCGGACATCTGGTCAGATAACTGAAATAGGCCTTGGCCGTATCCCGGATTTCGGGATCGATCTCGTAAAAATCCATCGTCAGTTCGGGATTGCGGCAGGCCATCTGTCCGCTGCCCAGACCGATCACGCCGATCGTCTTAACTTTATTAAGCTCCAGGACGCTGTTGATGGGATTATCGCGCCCGTAATAGCTGCTGTAATTAATATCGGATGTATTCTTTGCTTCCAGTAACTCCAATCCATGAAGCGTATTTCCATGCACCATATAGCGAAGCTTGCGGCCATGATTTATATTATCAAAAACAATATAAACTCCAAAGAAATTGCGGCCCTTCGCAATGACGTTGCCCGGATAATGGGTTTTCGTACTGATGACAAGAGCGACAACTCCCAGTATAAAAAGCCAGCGCGGCTTAATAGAGCAAAATATTGCCGTTATAAAGAAAATCGCCAGAAACGCATTGGAAACGATTTTTGGATAATGCTGGTGTTCGAAATATTTACCCGCCCATAGTGCCGGTATTGCCAACACGATCATAGCCAACAAAACCTTTAGCAGCTTGCGGTTTTTTTCCGTCTTGGAGATGCTTGCGTCCAGCAGCAACAGGGACAACAGAACCATGGCCGGAAATTCAACAAGGTCGGTCAGAACAAAAGGCAGGATAAACGCATGGCAAATGCCTGCCAGCCCGCCGCCCAGGGCAACGATAAAATAAAACAGCGTAAGATGCGCCGTTTTCGGACGGCTTTCAGCCAGTTTTTGGTGGCAATGCCAGGCAATAACAAAAAACACGGCCAGAAGGGCAAAAATCGAAGCGAACAACGTAACGATTTCAAAACCGGCATTATATGCTATGCCTTTTCCAAGGGCCAACACCATCAGGACACCGGCAATAAGGTGATAAAAACCCAATGTTTTTGTAGCAATAACGGTTTTTTTTGCAAAGGCCAAAATGAAGGTAAGCAAATAAAGCCCCAGCGGCACAACCCAGAATAATGGCAACCCGCCCACATCCGTGGTGATCATGGTCGTCACGCCCATCGAAAGACTGCAGGGTATAAAGGACAGAATGATCCAGTTCAGTATCTGGCGTTTGGATACAGGCTCGGTAACCGTGCCGGGTTCTGTCCCCATCTGGCTTTTATCCTGGCGGCTGCGATATATCCATGCAGCAATGGTTGCTGCCAAAATCACCCCGACGACCGCAATATAAATGCCGCGCCAGCTATCCGCCTGGAACTGCAATCCGGAAAAAGGCTCCAGAAAAAACGGATACGCCAAGAGCCCGACAAAACTGCCCAAGTTACTGGCGACGAATAAATAATAAGGGTCTTGCGCCGTCGGATGCGTGGTCGCTGCAAAAACGCGCTGCATGGCCGCGGTCGTTGCCGTCAGCGCCAGGAAAGGCACGAAGATGGTCTGGGCCAATGCCTTGACCACGGCAAGGCTGAGCGCCGCGCCCTGAATCTCGCTGGAAATCTGGGGCAGATGCGGCGGCAGAAATGTGAAACCCGCTATATATAACAAAAGCAATCCGCCCGAATGTACCCAGGCGCTGAACTTGCCCAAAGCATAGGAAATCCCGTATCCGGCCAATAATGCCAGCTGGAAAAAAGCCATTGCCACGATCCAGCCCGCCGGCGCGCCGCCAACCATGGGGAGCATCATCTTGCCCAGGATCGGCTGGACGGAAAAAGACAACAAGGCCGCGCCAAACATGGCAATGGAAAATAGCACGGGCAAAAAACGCATCGTTGTTACCTTTTTACGTATAGATGATTCTGGTTTACTTCTAGCAGATTGGCAGGCATAAAGAAACAATGCTGGATAAACGTTTTATAGATGAACTGCGCGGTCGCCTGACGCTGTCGGATATTATCGGGCGCACAGTGAAACTGACGCGCGCAGGAAGAGAATTTCGCGCTAATTGTCCCTTCCACGGCGAAAAAACACCGTCTTTCTACGTCAATAACGACAAAGGATTTTTTCATTGTTTCGGCTGCGGCGCGCATGGGGACGTGGTCAGCTATCGCATGCGCCACGACAATATTACTTTCATGGAAGCGGTCGAATCCCTGGCCGGTGAAGCCGGGCTCGAGATCCCCAAACCCGACCCGCAATCGGCCCAGAAATTCGACGAGCACCAGCGCCTTCTGCAGATTATGGAGCGCGTGGCCAAATGGTTTGAAGCGCAACTAAAACATGGTCAAAACGGTTTTGCCCTTCGCTATTTAAAAGACCGCGGCCTGTCTGATGAAACCATCTCGCAATTCCGCCTTGGCTATGCCCCCAATAACTGGGACGGCTTACGCGAAGCTTTGCTGGCCGAAGGCATCAAGGCGCAGGATTTGCAAACCCTTGGCGTGCTCAAACAATCGGCGCGCGAAGATAAATCCGATAAACCCTACAGCTTTTTTCGCGGCCGCATTATCTTCCCGGTCAGCGATGCGCGCGGGCGCATCATCGCTTTTGGCGGCCGCCATCTTGACGCCGCTTTCGCCGGGCAGGATTTAAAAGAAAAACCGCCTAAATATATCAACTCTGCCGAAAGCCCGCTTTTCAACAAGAGCGCCGTACTCTATGGCCTGGCCCGCGCCCGTGCACATGTTGGCCCGGACAAGCCCTTGATTCTGGTTGAAGGTTATATGGATGTCATCGCTTTGGCCCAGGCCGGCTTCACCACCGCCGTCGCCCCCCTTGGCACCGCCCTGACCGAGGACCATATGCAGCTGGCCTGGAAGATCGGCGCGCCCGAAGCCCCGCCGCTCCTGTGTTTTGACGGCGATCCCGCTGGCCAAAGCGCCGCCAACCGCGCTATCGAGCGCCTCTTGCCGCATTTCAACGCCCAGCGCAGCGTCCGCGTCGTCTTTATGCCCCATGGTGAAGACCCTGATTCGCTGGTGCGCAAACAAGGCGCCGATGCCGTCTCTGCTCTTTTCGCCCAGGCTTTGGGTGTTTTCGACACGCTCTGGCAAAAGGAATTGGCCCAGTCGCCGCCCACGCCAGAGGGCCGCGCCGCTTTGCAGGCCAGGCTGGAAACCGCCATCAAACAGATCGGCGATCCGTTATTACAGCAAAATTATCGCCAGGCTTTGCGCGACCGCCTGTTCCATCTGGGCCGCGCCGCCAGCCAGCCCCCGGCGAACAAAACCCGCTTTAACCCCGGCAATAAGGGCCGCAACATCCCGGCAGGCCCCCCGCCCCGCCTGCAGCAGCCGGCTTTGGTCCAGGAACGCCGCATCTGGCAGGTCTTGTTGCTGGCCGTAATCAACCACCCGTTTTTGCTGGTACAGAACCTGGAAAGCTTTGGAATGCTTCATATTCCCGACCCTCCTTTGGAATCCCTGCGCGAGGCTTTGGTCCAGCTGATGCACCAGGAGCACAAGGACGAGGCCTTGACTTCGGACGATATCAAACAATTCTTGTCAAAACGAGGACTTAACGATATTGTGACCAACCTGATGGATGACTCTATCTATCGGCTGTATGGTTTTGCACGACCCGACAGTTCGGCCGATATGGTCCTGGAAGGATGGAAAGATGTGTGGACGCGCCTGCAGCGCAAGACGGTTAACATAGATAAAAACAAGCTGCTTCAAGAGGTTAAAACCGAATATTCCGATGATGCCGCCGACCGCCTTTTCTCGCTGAACCAGCAGCAATACATCCTGGACGACACCCTTTAACGATTGAATTGAACGAAATACATGGCGCCGAAAAACGATCTGACCGACCAATTGCCCGATGATTCCGATGATGCCGCCGCCGGCTCGGATAAAATGACCAAAGCGGTCAAGCGCATGATTGACCGCGCCAAGACGCGTGGCTATGTCACCTACGAAGAATTGAACCGTACCCTGCCCGAAGACCAGAACTCGTCCGAGCAGATCGAAGACGTCATGACCATGTTCTCGGATCTGGGCATCAACGTTATCGACAGCGATGAAGAAGAAGACGAAGAAGCCCAGTCTGCCGCGCAAAGCGAAGATGAAAGCGATGAAGGCGGCGGCGCCGTTGACCGCCATGGCCGTAAAACATTCGCCCTTGCCGGCGGCAATGTCGAAGGCGCCAATGTCGGCCGCACCGACGACCCCGTCCGCATGTATCTGCGCGAAATGGGCACGGTTGAACTTCTCTCGCGCGAAGGTGAAATCGCCATCGCCAAACGGATCGAAGCCGGCCGCGAAACCATGATCAGCGGCATCTGCGAAAGCCCGAGGGCAATCCAGGCTATTATCGGCTGGCATGACGCATTGCAGGAAGGCCGCATGTTATTGCGCGATGTCATCGACCTTGAAGCCACCTATGGCGGCACGGAAGGCGCGCAGATCGATTTAACCGCCGCAACGCGTGAACGCGATGATCTCGCCGACAAACCCGCAACCCCCGCCGGTGAAAACGGCGAAGGCGGAGAAGCCACGGGCGAAGCCGAAGAAGAGATGGACGAATTGGCCATGTCGCTTTCCGCCATGGAAGCCGAATTAAAGCCGCAGGTTTTGGAAACATTCGCCGCCATCAGCAGTACTTATAAAAAAATGCACGAGTTGCATTCCCAGCGCATGGAAACCCTGGCCGACAGCAAGAAAATCACGCCGCAAAGCGAAAAGAAATTTTTCGACCTGAAAACGCGCCTGATGGAATTGATGGTCAATGTCCACCTTGCCCCGATCCGCATCGAGGAATTGATTCAACAGCACTATGTTTTGAACCGCCGCATCGTCGGCATCGAAGGCAAATTACTGCGCCAGGGCATGGATGCCGGGGTCAAGCGCGATGTGTTCCTCAAGGAATATTACGGTTCGGAACAGGATCCGAACTGGATGAAGAAACTGGCCGCCTTGCCGGATAAAAACTGGAAAAGCTTTGTCGAGAAATACCACACATTCGCCGAAAATCTGCGCACGGAAATCTCCAATTTGTCGCGCGAAGCTGGCCTTCCGATCAAGGAATTCCGCCGCATCGTCTCGTTAATTCAAAAAGGCGAAAAAGAATCCGGCCGCGCGAAAAAGGAAATGATCGAGGCCAACTTGCGCCTGGTTATTTCTTTGGCCAAAAAATACACCAATCGCGGTCTGCAATTTTTGGATCTGATCCAGGAAGGCAATATCGGCCTGATGAAAGCGGTCGATAAATTCGAATATCGCCGCGGTTATAAATTTTCCACCTATGCTACCTGGTGGATTCGCCAGGCGATCACGCGATCGATTGCCGACCAGGCCCGCACGATCCGGATTCCGGTCCACATGATCGAAACGATCAATAAAATCGTCCGCACCTCACGCCAGATGATCAACGAAATGGGCCGAGAGCCGACGCCCGAAGAACTGGCCGCCCGCCTGCACATGCCCTTGGAAAAAGTCCGCAAGGTATTGAAGATCGCCAAGGAACCCGTCTCCCTCGAAACCCCTGTCGGCGACGAGGAAGACTCGCAACTGGGTGACTTCATTGAAGACAAGCTCGCTGTCCAGCCGCTGGATGCTGCCATCAACCAGAATTTGCGCGAAACCGTCAACCGCATCATGTCCACCCTGACGGCGCGCGAAGAACGCGTCCTGCGCATGCGCTTTGGCATCGGCATGAACACCGACCACACCCTGGAAGAAGTCGGCCAGCAATTCAGCGTCACCCGCGAACGTATCCGCCAAATCGAGGCGAAAGCATTGCGGAAATTAAAGCATCCGTCGCGGTCGCGGAAATTGCGAAGCTTTTTGGATACGTAAGATTCATCCAACCGCTGTCATTTCGACCGGAGGGAGAAATCCCCTGCAAAATGGTAACAAGTGGCCTTGCAATTTCTCACCTTCCTCTGGTCGGTTCGAAATGACAGCAAGTAATATATGATGCAGAAAAATTCTTCACTTACCCATCTTATTATCCGCCCTGCCCGCATCGAAGATGCACCCGGCATTTATGAAGCGCATAAATTTGCCATTCAGCAAATTTGCGCCAAGGACTACACCCCAGAACAGATTGACGGCTGGTTCCCCTCTTCCCGAACGCCAGAAGATTACGCTGTGAAGATCGCCGCGAAATCATGTGGATATCTCGTGGCAGAAATTGACGGCAAGATCGCAGGATTTTCAACTTTTGAAAACGAAGAAATGAGTTCTTCTATTTTCACCCTGACCATACCGGCCTTGGCGCAGGCAAAACTTTATTTGCCGCCGTTGAAAAGAAAATGAAAGATGCGGGCTATAATACAATGACATTGAATTCTTCTATTACAGCGGTTGGATTTTACCAGAAAATGGGCATGGTTATTATCGAGAAAACCAACCATCGTTTAAGATCAGGCGTTGAACTCAAAGCTTATAAAATGGAGAAAAACCTTGCCTAATCCTGAATCTTTCGCACCGGGCAAACAATGACCAGACAACATCGCCTCGGCATCCTTGTCGCTGTCGCTACCGCTTTTGCTTATGGCGCCTATCCGGCGGCGGTTCGGGGGGTTTATGCGCATGGGGGCAATGCCGGGTTTGCCGTGCTGGCCTCGACCATTGCGCGCACGCTTGGCGTCGTGTTGTTCTGCCTGTTCACAAAGAAGGCGCTTTTCACCAGCCGTTATGATACGAAAATCGCCGTCATCGGCGGATTTTTCCAGGCCATGACGGTGATCTGCATTTTTATG
>JAQGJA010000192.1 GCA_028290805.1 Alphaproteobacteria bacterium | reverse complement strand
GATGAGCTGGCCCGGCTCCAGTCGCAGGAGTTGCTGCTCGACACCAGCGCCCCCCTGCCTGCGGCCCTGCCCGTACCCGGTGACATCGCGAAGAGGATCTTGGAGTGGCAGCCCCAGAAGCACAACCGGCTGACGCGCGATGAGGTCGCGCCTGTCAGGGAGCTGCTGGTTCGGCTCGTTCTTGCCAGTGGTCCGGCGTCCACGGCCAAGGCTTCTCGGCTCTGCCTGCACATGGCTGGCTTCCTGGTGTGGGCGGGCGGGCGGCATGAGGGCGGTGCGAGGAGACTCGCTGCGGACGACCTGTGGGACGAGCGGCTGCGGCACAAGTACCACGCCCACCAGACCAGCGCCGCCGGTGGTGGGGTGCCGGTCAGCAGCGCCGATACAGCGCGCTCGGAGATCCGCTGGGTCCTGACCCGTGCTCGACCGGGAGCCGAACGCCACCCGGTTCCGGAGCGGGTCATCACGCCGCCCTACAGCACCGCTGACGCCCAGCGGCTGGTCCGCCACGCCCGCAACCAGCCGACGCCGGCGCTGCGACGGACCTTGTCGATCGTGGTGTCCCTCACGCTGGGGGCGGGCCTGTCCGGCGAGGACCTGCGGCATGTTCGCCGCCGGGACGTGCGCGAGCTCACGACCCGAGACGGGCTGACAGTTCTCGTGGTGACGGTGCATCACCCCGAGCGGGCCCGCGAGGTCGTCGTGCTGAGCGCCTACAGCCCGCTGCTGCGCGAAGCGCTGTCCCTGCACGACAAGAGCCGGCTTGGCCTGGCGGCCCTGCTGCTCGGCGAGAAGACCGACCGCAAGAACATCACCGGACCCATCAAGGCCCGCGCCCAGACCGGCAGCGGCGAGGACCTCGACCTGGACATCGGGCGGATGCGCAAGCACTGGCTGGTCACCCTGATGACCGCCCGTGTGCCGCTGCGCGTCCTGCTGGACTGTGCCGGCCTGGCCAGCACACGGGCACTGACCGACCTGCTGCCCTTCGTCCCGGTACCCGACCTGGACGTCGTGCACCAACTGATCACCCAGGCGGTCGATGAGTGCAGCAGCCCCGCGCCATCCACGCCCCAGGCGACCGCGCCCGAGCGCTCCCGACCCCCAGCTCGGCCCGGAACCGAGGCGACTACGGCGACCGGTCCGTCTCCCCTGGCAGGGCCTCCGCCCTGCCCGGAGCACCCAGAGCGGGCCGGTCCGCCCGCGCGCACCGATTCGCGCGCAGCCCTACGACCCCGACACGCAGTCACGGTTCGGGTCGGAGCCACGACGCCGGCGGACGGGCGGACGAACGGCGCCGTTGCGGGTGCAGGCGCAGCTCGGTGCCGAGAAGGCCCGCCACTGGCCACGAGGCCACCCCGCCATGGGCCCGAGCGTCTGAACGAGCGCCGGTTGCGGTGGCCAGCCCACCACGGACCAACGGACCTGCGGGCCACGGATGCACACAACCGCGAGGGCCGCCGCCGCGAGGCGCACTTCAACAGCAAGGACAAGACCATGTTCCGACAGGACACCGTTGAGCGCGTCGTGCTCATCCACGAGCGCGGCGGCGCAATCCCCATCATCGAGGCAGTGCTCAGCCCCACCGGCACGGGCCGCAAGGGCCTCAGCGTGCTGGCGTGGTGCGTCGCGCAGGACCTGCTGGCCAGCCGCGGCAGCAGCCTGACGCACAAGAACATCGTGAACCTGCTGAACCTCGAGATCACGAATACGTCCAAGGCTCTGCTCGGACTCAAGCAGGACAGCCGTGGCAGGTTCGAGCTCGTCACCCGCCGGCAGGTAGAGCAGATCAGCAGCCAGCTCGCCAAGCGCCTCAGCTACCTCCCCGGCAGCACCGGGGGCCTGTCCGACGACGAGCGGCGCGGCCGCCGGGCCACCCTGGAGATGATCCTCGACTGCGTCATCGACGGCAGCAAGCCGCTGGACCTCACGCCCAGCGGTCACTACGCCCTAGACGGCAGCGGGATCCACGCCTGGAGCCGCCGCCCTGGATGGGGGGCTGCTCAGGGCGGTGGCGGCGAGCAGGAGACCAGCAGTGGTTCACCCGACGGCGACGACTCCGAGATCGGCGAGACCACTGCGATGGCTGACCAGCCTGCGCCGCCGGCGATGTTCGACGGTCCGCGCCAGAGCAAGGACACCGATGCCAAGTTCGGCTACAAGACCGCGAAGTCCGGCGAGAAGGAGCTGTTCTTCGGCTACGACCTGTACCCGATGGTGCGTGTCCGGGCTGAGAACGACAAGTCCGATCACCCCCACCTGGTGGAGCGCTTCCGGATGCAGCCTGCGTCCAGCGACGAGCCCGACAGCACCCTGCCCCTCATCGAGCAGATGCACCTGGCGCCTGTCGATGTGCACAACCCGCTGTCGGTGGAGGAGCGCGTCGGCAAGGGGCGCTACCCGGTCCTGCAGCTCCTGACCGACCGGGCGTGGTCCTACAAGACCGCTGACCGCTGGGCCGACCGGCTGCGTGCCATGGCGATCGAGCAGGTCGTCGACCTCCACCAGAACGACCACGGGGTGCGCGACCACGAAGGCATGCGGATCGTCGCCGGCTGGGCCCACTGTCCCGCCATGCCCGACGAGCTGATCGACATCAAGCGCCCCGCGAGACTCGCGCTCACCCCCGAGATCACCGTCGACGTAGCCACCGACGACATGACCCCGGCGGAGCTCACTTCGGCGCAGCGCGAAACCGTCGAGTTCATGGCAGCCATCGCAGAGCGCAACAAGTGGGCCATGATCAGGATGGCCAACGGCAAGCGCGGGGAGCGCGTGATGTGCCCTGCCCGGGAGATGAAGATCTCCTGCCCCCTCATCGCGCTCAGCGACACTGAGGCGGTCCGGAACAGCGGCATCCCCCGCGTGCAGAACCCGCCGGCGCCCGAGGGCCAGCCCAGATGCTGCACCCAGGCCACGGTGGAGGTGCCCTGGACCGTCACGCCGAAGGTCCGTCAGACGCACTACTGGGGGTCCTTGAAGTGGATCAAGTCCTTCGCCCGCCGGACCCACGTAGAGGGCGTCTTCGGCAACGTCAAGAACCGCAACTGCGAGAACCTCGCCCGCGGGTGGCTGCAGACCCCTGGCCTCGTCCGCACAAGCATCGCGATGAGCTTCGTGTTGGCGGCCTACAACCGCCGGATCAGCCAGGCTTGGAACGAGCGAACCGGCGCCAGCGCCGACCCGGCCTTCCGCCCGGCACCACCCTTCCGCGGCTACATCGAGATCACGGACGACGGCGAGCAGCAGGCCGCGTGAGCAGGTACAGCAAGCCCCAGGGCCCCGTCACCGACGGGGCCCTCGGGCTGTTCAGGGTCAACCTGGCATTCGGTGCGTCAGCGGGCGGGTCGGATGCACAGCGCGTTCTGTGCATCCGACCCCCTGCGTTCGGGGCAAGCCCCCTGGCGGTGGCGGTGGGATTTGAACCCACGGAGGAGTTGCCCCCTCACACGCTTTCGAGGCGTGCTCCTTCGGCCGCTCGGACACGCCACCG
>JAQGJA010000058.1 GCA_028290805.1 Alphaproteobacteria bacterium | reverse complement strand
TCAATTCAAAAGACGGGTTTTCCGTCGTGGCACCAATCAGGATAATCGTGCCGTCTTCAACGACCGGCAGAAACGCATCCTGCTGCGATTTATTGAAGCGGTGGATTTCATCGACGAAAACGATCGTGCGCTTGTCGTCCTGGCGCCTTGCGCGCGCGGTTTCAAACACCTTGCGCAATTCAGCCACGCCGCTGAACACCGCCGATAAGGCTTCGAATTCCAGCCCGCTTTGCGTTGCCAGAATGCGCGCCAGCGTCGTCTTGCCGCACCCCGGCGGACCCCATAAAATCATCGAGCGCAAATTACGCGTTTCCACCATCACGCGCAAAGGCTTGTCCGGCCCAAGCAGGTGATCCTGGCCGACGATATCGTCCAGCGTATGGGGGCGCAATTCTTCGGCAAGGGGCAGGTTTTTTGCGGGCTTCTTCATTCTTTTAACCTAGCGCACTCACAGGCTTTCGGAAAGGACCGCCTCTTCCTTCTCTGGCAAAAACCCGCCTGCCTGCATCGCCCACATTTTGGCGTAAGTGCCGTTGCGGGCCAGCAATGCATCATGCGAGCCATCCTCGATAATGCGGCCTTTGTCAAAGACCAGCACGCGGTCCATGCGGCGTAAAGTCGAAAGTCGGTGGGCGATCACCAGCGTGGTGCGGCCCGACATGACCAGATCAAGCGCATCCTGAATCCCCTGTTCGGTCAGGGAATCCAGCGCCGAAGTCGCCTCGTCCAAAATTAAAATTGGTGCGGCTTTAAGGAAGGCCCGGGCGATGGCGATACGCTGGCGCTGGCCGCCGGAAAGTTTGACGCCGCGCTCGCCGACCAGCGTCTCGTATTGGTTCTGTTGGGCCATGATGAAGTCATGCGCGCCAGCCATCTTCGCAGCCGTGACGATTTCTTCTTCGTCGGCTTCGGGGCGTGCAATGCGGATATTATCGCGCAGGGAACGATGAAACAGGCTGGTATCCTGGGGGATCAGCGCGATCTGGCGGCGCAGGGATTCCTGGGTCACTTCTTTGATATCCTGCCCGTCGATCAGGATGCGCCCTTGGGTCAATTCATAAAAACGCAGCAGGAGATTGACGAAGGTCGTTTTCCCCGCCCCGGAATAACCGACCAGGCCGATTTTCTCCCCGCTTTGCATGGTGAAACTGACATCTTGCAAGACAGGTTTATCAGGCATATAGGCAAAGGCCAGCTTCTGGACTTCAATCTTTGCCTCTGTAATTTTCAGTTCTTGCGCATCTTCCTTATCCTCAATGATTTTCGGAACGATAATCTTCCTGATCGCTTCCTGGCCAATGCCGATTTGTTCATAAAGCCAGAACATGCGGTTGGAAATTTCTTTTACCGTACGCATGAAACCGCCAATACCCGATAAAAGAAACATGAAATCGCCGACCGTGGCCTGGCCCTTTGAGAACAAATAAAGATAGAGGGATAAAAATCCGCCAAAAATAAACAACGCTTCTACCGTGGCAGTGGTCAGAAATATTTTTTGCGTGTAATTGACAACATCCACACGTTTCTTGATTACTTCAACTTCAGCATCCCGAATATAATCATGTTCATTTGCATGCGCTGTAAAACTCGAAATCGACATATGATTACTCATACTGTCAATCAGCTTTCCGATTAATTCGCTGCGGTTATCCCCATAATCACGGGATTTTTTCTGGGCATTCCTTTTCGTGAGATAAACCAATGTGACCTGCAGACTCATCCATGCGAACATCAGTAGAGTATAACCGATATGCAGGTGGAAAAATATGGAGCACAAGGTCAGAAACAACAAAAAGGTTGGAATAAACTGGTATAATATTTCATTCAGAATATCACTGACGGTCTCGGAAAGGTCGCGCAGACTGGTGCTGATCGAGCCTGCAAAACGGTCATGGAAAAATCGCTGTGACTGGCGGTATATATCATTCAGTACAAGGAGACGTATTTCGGCCCTTATCCTGGCAATCCGCGGGCCAGACAAAATGTTTGAGGTAATATCCGCAATATCATTGCCGTACCATCCAACGAAACCCAGCAGGATGATCCACAAGGTCCGTTGCCAATCGATCTGATGTGTTTGTTGGACTGAGATTAAATTATCTGTCATTAGCTTTACAAAAAACGGCCAGGTAATCTGGTCGAGTTTGGAAATGCAGCGCAGAAGCAGGATAACAAAAGCCCATTTCCTGTAACGCAGAAATGTTTCCCAAATAAAACGGGAAAGCTGCGGTTTCTCCAAAAGCGTGGCGGGAAGCGTTTTCATAAGGCTGATTTGTGGCTGATTTCTGCAAAGCGGGCTAACAGATATGGCAGCTTCCATGGGAATAAGCAAAGAAAAACCCCGGCGCGGCGGCCGGGGTCCAATTTTTTGAAGCAAAAAAGCTTAAACTGTGGCTTGTTTCCGGCCTGGTTTGGCGGAAGCTGTTTTGGTTTTTTTGGTGGTATCTTTGGTTGGTTTCGCTTTTGGCGTTTTCGGCGCTTTGTGCTCTTCGCGGGCTTTTTCGGTGGCGACGCCGAAATCTTCCATTTCCATCTCGTTGTCGTTATCGGCGGCACCGCTGTCTTTGCCTTTGGCGCTGATGTCGCGGTCGACGAATTCGATCACGGCCATCGGGGCGGCATCGCCGTGGCGGAAACCGGCTTTCAGCACGCGGGTGTAACCGCCCTGGCGGTCCGCATAACGCGGGGCCAGAACATCAAAGATCTTGGCGACCATTTCAGCGTCGCGCACATCGGAAATCGCCAGGCGGCGATTGGCCAGGCCGCCTTTTTTGCCCAAGGTGATCATAGGCTCGATAACGCGGCGCAGTTCTTTTGCTTTTGGTAGAGTGGTTACGATCTGTTCGTGCTTGATCAGCGCCTGCATCATATTGGCGAACAGGGCCTTACGGTGGCTGACGGTACGGTTGAGACGACGGAATGATTTACGGTGAAACATTGCGGTTTCTTCTTTCTGCCACCACCGGTGGCGCTGTTGCCTTGTACGTGCAAGGCGGATGGTACATGCCGGTCAAGCCGCAAGCGGACAAGACCAGGTGAAAGCGACATGCTTTCGGGGAAATTACGAGAACTGGTCTTCCAGTTTCTTGGCCAGTTCTTCGATATTTTCAGGCGGCCATTGCGGGATATTCATGCCCAGGCCAAGACCCATCTGCGTCAGGACTTCCTTGATCTCGTTCAGCGACTTGCGGCCGAAATTCGGTGTGCGCAGCATGTCGTTTTCGGATTTCTGGACCAGGTCGCCGATATAGATGATATTGTCGTTCTTGAGGCAATTGGCCGAACGGACCGACAATTCCAACTCGTCGACTTTGCGCAGAAGATTGCGGTTGAAGGGCAATTCGTCCTGTGCGGCGCCGGCGGTGGCGGCATCCGGATCGGTGAAGTTGATGAACACGGTCAGCTGGTCCTGCAGGATGCGCGCGGCATAGGCCACGGCGTCTTCCGGCGTGATCGTGCCGTTGGTTTCAACTTCCAGCGCCAGTTTATCATAGTCTGTGATCTGGCCGACGCGGGTGTTTTCAATGTTGTAAGCCACACGGCGAACCGGTGAGAAAATGCTGTCCACAGGAATAAGGCCGATCGGCGCTTCTTCCGGGCGGTTCAGGGAAGCCGGGCGATAGCCTTTGCCGGTCTGGACCATCAGTTCCATTTTCAGTTCAGCGCCGCGGTCCAGAGTGCAAAGCACCAGGTCCGGGTTGACGATTTCCAGGTCCGAGCCCGCGGCGATCATGCCGGCGGTGACTTCGACCGGGCCTTTGGCCGACAAAGTCATGGTTTTCGGCAGATCGGTGTGGGAACGGATGGCGATCTGTTTGATGTTCAGAACGATATTGACGACATCTTCGCGGACGCCGGGAATGGTCGAGAATTCATGCAAAACGCCCTGGACCTTGATGCCGGTAACGGCGGCGCCCTGCAGGGAAGAAAGAAGGACGCGGCGCAAGGCGTTGCCCAAAGTCATGCCAAAGCCGCGCTCGAGCGGTTCGGCGACCAGTGTACCGAAACGTTTCGGATCGCGGTATTTATCGCTCTTGGTGCCAAGTTTTTCGGGTTTGATCAGGTCTAGCCAGTTTTTTTGAATCACGGAAATGTTCCTCGGTGTAAAAGATATATCGACGGAAAAGTGTATCAGACGCGGCGGCGTTTCGGCGGGCGGCAGCCATTATGCGGGATTGGCGTGACATCCTTGATCAGGTTGATGATCAGGCCGGCCGATTGCAAACCGCGCAAGGCCGATTCACGTCCCGAGCCTGGGCCCTTGACATACACGTTGACGGTTTTCATGCCGTGTTCCATGGCTTTTTTCGCGGCCACGTCGGCAGCGACCTGGGCGGCGTAAGGCGTCGATTTACGCGAGCCTTTGAAACCCTGGTGTCCGGCGGTAGACCAGGAAATCGTATTGCCCTGGTAATCGGAAATGGTGATCAGCGTGTTGTTGAACGTCGCATTGACGTGTGCATCGCCGGCGGAGATATTCTTGCGCTCTTTTTTCTTTGGAGCTTTTGCGGTAGCGGCTGGTTTGGCCATGTGGGTCTATCCTCTAAATCTTATTTCGTGACTTTTTTCTTACCGGCGATGGCAACAGGCTTGCCTTTGCGGGTACGGGCGTTCGTCTTGGTACGCTGACCACGAACCGGCAGGCCTTTGCGGTGACGCAGGCCGCGATAGGCGCTGATATCCTGCAAACGCTTGATGTTCGTTGCGACTTCACGGCGCAGATCACCCTCGACCTTATAGTTGCGGTCGATTTCCTCACGGATTTTCGTAATTTCGTCTTCGGTCAGCTCGCTTACGCGGCGGCTTTCCGGAATTCCGACGACTTTGGCGATTTCAACGGCGTTAACCGGGCCAATGCCGTAAATGTAACGCAGGGCAATCACCACGCGTTTTTTAGTAGGTATGTTGATACCAGCAATACGTGCCACTTTATTTCTCCTCGATACCGGCGATTCTTAAGTGATCGGCCGGAAGCCCCCTTGTGTATCGGCGGGGACGCGCCTTATTTTTGTTTTAATAGAATATGTTAGCCTGTGGCAACCAACATCGGAAAATGCCCCTTTAAGGGCAAATGTGGCTGCATTATAGGAAAAAACTGTGGAAGGTCAAGGGAAAAGAGTCAAACTTCTTATTCTGTCATTTCGAGGAGGAACGACGAGAAATCCCGGCGGAGCGTCTACAGTACAAAACCCAAGGGATTTCTCGTCGTTCCTCCTCGAAATGACAAAGAAAGATAGACAAATTCTACTGTAATAACCCGGCAATCGCCGTGGTCACATCCTCAACCGCCGCCATGCCGTCCACCTGTTTCAACAACCCCTTATCCGCATAATAGGGCAAAATCGGCGCGGTGTTCTCGTAAAAATTCTTCAACCTGGCGCGGACGTTTTCTTCTTTGTCGTCGCTACGGCAGACGAATTCGTTGGCGCCGCAGATATCGCAGACATCGGCCAGTTTTGGCGGGTTGAATTTGGCGTGGTACGAGGCGCCGCATTTGGCGCAGTTGAAGCGACCGGTGATGCGTTCGATGAGCGCTTCGTCATCCACCTTGAGTTCGATCACGGCATCCAGGCGCAGATATTTCCGTTCCAGCATTTTATCCAAGGCCTCGGCCTGGGGAATGGTGCGCGGGAAACCGTCCAGGATGAAACCATTTTTACAATCGGGCTGGGAAATGCG
>JAQGJA010000052.1 GCA_028290805.1 Alphaproteobacteria bacterium | reverse complement strand
GGCGATCAGGCTGGCGCCCAGTGCCGTATTCATTATCGCAGTTTGCAAGGAGGTAAAATCGGCCTCCATCGAAGAGGCCCAGGAGGCATTTCCAAAGCCGACGTAAAATGTTACGGCGCTTAAGGCAAAGGCGGAGGCATAGGCAAGGGCAAGGGCAAGGGCAAGGGGCTTGTATTCTTCCCTGAGGCGCATGCCAAGGATCAGATAACCGCTTAACGCCAGTTGAGAGAAAAAGAAGAATGTAACGCTCCATGGCGCCATACCAGGAGAGGATGTTTCAATGAGGCTAAAAAACAAGGCCAGCAACACACCAAGACAAGATAAAAAACGTTCAAGGAATACGGGATAAATATAATAGGTGACAAGCGTGATGAAAAACGCGCCTGCCGTAATAGCCCATGCCGTGTGCGGCTTGTAATACTCGGCAATGCCCGCGATGAATAATATTTTCCCCATCGCCATGCCGCAGAAAGAAAGCTGGGCCAGAAAATTCTTTCGCAATTCGCTGGCCTGGGGAACAGGAACCCGGTGCAGGCAACAGCCCAAAATGGTAAACAGCAAACCCATAAACACCATATTGCCGGCATTAAAGGTAATCAGGTTGGAAATCATCAGCGCGCCGAAAAAACAGACGGAAGCGATAAAGGCGCCGACGCCGACCAGAATGCGTTGGTAAAGGGGCAGGGTTTCCTGTTTCTCCCATGTCAGGAGGTAGTTTTCCAGATCGGCGCGTTTGTTCGGTTTTGCGATATCCTCATCGGAGAGGGCATGCAGCAATCGGTCTGCGGCAAGAGAGGTTTCAAACATTGTGGTGCTCCATTTCATGTGAAATATGGCGCAGCCATTTAATCGCTGCGGTAAAAAGGCCGAGCGTCAGGCAGCCCAATGTAAGAAGATGAAAAGCCATGCCGAATTCTTTGATGTCGAACAGAAACCGGACCAGACAGATTTCAATGACGACGCAGCCCGACAAAATGACACAAGCCAGCGCGGCGATATCACGCAGGCAATAGCGGTAAAGGAAATAAAAACCGATATGCGCGATGGCCGCCAGCGCCGCACCAATGAGTTGCGGGTTTGTGTTCGTGTCGTGAAAAACAAAAATCACCATCGGCACCAGCAGCATGGCAAAGATAGGGATAAGCAGCACCAACCGCGTCGCCCGGTGCGCCAGCCATTCGACATGGCGCCGGACAAAATATTCCCGTAAGGCCAGAAACACGGCGTTGAACAGGGCAGCATAAGAAAAAATCACGCCTGTGTCGTCAAGGATATGCGCTGTTTCTTGTTCCCAATACAGAAACAAAAAAACATTCGTCAGGAAAAGCCACAAAGCCCATAAAGGCGCAAATGCCGATATCGCCACCCATGGCAGGATCAAGGCGGCCCAAAGCATGAAAAGCTGCCATGCATCGGCACCGGTCTGGTAAATCTGGCCGAATACCGCCAGAAACACGCCCGTCCGCACGGCGGCCGAAAGCAAGAGGAGATTGCCCAGCAAAGGGCGGGTTTTATAAAACCAGGCCCCGCCTAAACATACCAGAAGCGGCGCTTCAATCGAGCCGAGCTTTACCAAAGGCGGGATGCGCGCCCAGTTAAAGGCATAGAAATAAATAATGCCCGACAGGACCAGCAAAGCGCCGAAATTCAGCAATAAACGCGCCGACCAGATGCCCCAGTTGCGGGCTGGGTAAAGCAGCGCCATCGCATGGGCCCGGCCTTTATCGGAAAGAAATCCGGTTTCGACCAGATGTTCGATCATCTCATCATCGGCCCGGATCAGGGTCAGTGGGGAAGCATTTTCATCGGCGCGGAATGTCATGAGGAGCTCGTATGCTTGAGGCTTGATTCTTTTTCAGTATACACTATAATTATACAACGTTCAATAACAATTTTACAGTGTTAAATAAAGGTGGATTTTATGGCGCGGCGTTCTGACCATACGAGGGATGAATTAAAGGAACTGGCGATTGCGGCGGGCTGCGCCTTAATCGTGGAAAAAGGCTTTGCCCAGTTCAGCGCGCGCGGCGTGGCCGGACGGATAGGCTATACGGTCGGCACCTTATATAATGTCTTTGGCAGCCTGGACGAGTTTATCCTTTGCCTGAACGCACGGACGCTGGATGCCTGGTATGATTATTTATGCGCCGCTATCGACGGGGCGAAAAGCGGGCAATTGCTCAAGCTGGCCATGGCTTATATCAATTTTGCGCAACAACACGTCAATCTGTGGTCGGCTTTGTTCCTGCACCAATCGGAACAGGAGGTGCCGGACTGGTATAAGGCAAAAACGAGGCGTTTCTTTGACCTGGTCGAATCAGTGCTGGCCGGGCAAAGCAATGAAGACGAAAAAACCATCCGCATCCAGGCAAAGACTTTATGGGCAGGCATTCACGGGATCTGCGTATTGTCCTTGGGTAATCAACTGGCCCAGGTCGATGCGGGCTCGGCCGAAACCCTGGCGCGGCATTTGATAGAGGCGCTGGTGGTGGAAAAAGACTAACTTATTCCAGGCCGATGGCGGATTTGTAGAGTTCCAGAAGCTCTTCCTGTTCCTGCCGCTTCTGGCGGTCCATTTTGCGCAGGCGGACGATCTGACGCATGATCTTGGTTTCGAAACCGGCGGATTTCGCTTCGGCATAGACGTCGCGGATGTCGTCGGCGGTGCCGGCTTTTTCTTCTTCCAAACGCTCGATGCGCTCAAGAAGCTGGATCAGGCGGTCGCCGGCAACGCCTCCGACGGAACTGGCCATGGAACTGGGGCGGTTGTTTTCGCTCATATGGGACTCTGGAGTATAAAGGGGAAGGATGAAACGGGTTTACCGTTCATCGGCTCCCTGGTCAATAGGCGGTGGCGCCTCCTCTTTGACGGCGGCAAAGCTGATATGATTGATGGCCACCACGCTTCCGCCGATTTGGGCGGGCACGCGGACCAGTTCCAGCTTCGCCTCGATCGGGATGCGGTTTTTGACCTGACGCGGATCGACGTTTTTAAAAATGCTTTCCGGCGGCTGGTTCTTGTAATCCAGATAGCTCATGGCCAGGCGGACGCTGGTCTGCCAGGCATAGACATTCACTGACGGGTTTTTCTCATCCGGGCGCGGGCCCTCACTAAGTATCTCAGGGTTGCCTTCGACAAAGCTGGCCATTTTAAAACGGTTTTCTTTCAAAAATTTGTCCAGCCCGGCGCTTTTCAGGTAAATCACGTAATCGGCATAACCAGTGGGCGTAAACCAGGCCTGGTTCACCCGGACCTGGCTGTCATACAAAGCGCCATCTAATGTCATCAGCTGGCCAACGCGCAGGCGCAGCCAGTCAGCCAACCCTTCACGCGAGATGATCGGTTTGTCCAGGCCGGTATTATTATTGTTTATTTCTATGTTCGTATAAACGAAACGGTCGCGCATATTCTGGGAATCATCGGCCAAAGGACGACCAAGGTTTTTCCAGTCCACGCCCTGGGCAAAAACGGGCTGGGCTGAAAGCCAGGTAAACAGACAGGTAAAAAGGCAGGAAAAGAGAATGCGCATGCCCTATCTTATCGCGGAAACACTAATATTTTCCAGCTTTTTTTCATAGGATGCAAAAGCCGTATTCTCAGTGCTGTCGATCCAGCCCCCGCCCAGCACGCGGTCTCCGTCATAGGCGACGCAGGCCTGGCCTGGCGACACGCCGTAATAAGGCTGGTCCAGGGTTACTTCCGGGATACCCGCCTCATTCAGGCGGATGATGGCCGCAATTGGCGACTGGGCTGAGCGCATTTTCACTTTAATTTCAAGGTCCTGGCCATTTAATGGGGCATCGCCCAGCCAGTTGAAATCTTTCAACACGACGAAATTACGGGCCAAAGCCTCGCGCGGACCGACGACGACTTCATTGGTTTCCGGTTTCAGGCCCACCACGAAAAGCGGCGTGCCCAATGTCTCACCGCCGCCAAGGCCCAGGCCTTTGCGCTGGCCGATCGTGTAATGGATGATGCCCTCGTGGCGGCCCAGCCTGCGGCCGTCGATGTGGACGATGTCACCACCTTCGATCGCGCCGGGGCGCAGTTTCTGGATAACCTTGGCGTAATCGCCATCGGGCACGAAACAGATATCCTGGCTGTCGGGCTTATCCGCCGTGACAAGCCCGTAACGTTCGGCCAGGGCGCGCGTTTCCGTTTTTGTCATGTCTCCAAGCGGAAAACGCAGGAAATCCAGCTGTTCCTGGGTCGTGGCGAACAGGAAATAACTCTGGTCCTTGTTCTGGTCCAGTCCGCGCACCAATTGGCCGCGACCGTTTTCATCCTGCAGGCGCTTCACGTAATGGCCGGTGGCCATGACATCGGCGTTCAGTTCACGCGCCGTTTTCAGCAGATCCTGGAATTTCACGCGCTGGTTGCAGCGGACGCAGGGGATGGGGGTTTCCCCCCGCAGGTAAGAATCGGCGAAATCGTCGATGACGCTTTCCTTGAACATATTCTCGTAATTCAGCACGTAATGCGGAAAGCCGCATTTATCGGCGACGTTCTTGGCGTCATAAATATCCTGGCCCGCACAGCAGGCGCCTTTTTTTCCGGCGAAGGAGCCGTAATCATACAGTTGCAGCGTGATCCCCACGACATCATACCCTTGGTCATGCAGCATCGCCGCCGTCACGGACGAATCCACGCCGCCCGACATCGCCACAACGACGCGGGTTTCAGCAGGGGGTTTGTGGAGGCCGAGGGAGTTCATAAACTGTTTGAAGCTTTCTTTTTGCGGTGGGCTTCGATTGTAACATCAATGCTACCAGTATTTTTTGACGGGCTCTTGTCATTTAGATTAAAAGTCAGTTCTCCGCTTGCCGCACGAAAAATAAGCCTTTTGCGGGCTTTGTTTTTGGGATCCGTCTCTAAAGAACATAGTTCAGCGGCTGCTGTTATATTCTTGTTATTCACATTGTAAACGATAAGGGCGCCGTGATGAGGTAATAGATTTCCCCTGTGGTCGGTACGGTTATACTGATTGATATAAGTGTCATATTTCAATTGGTCTAAAAAGGAAAGGTTTTGCGGCGTTGCATAACCGCAGGGACCGGTTTTCCCTAATTTTTCAGTAATTTCTGGATTGATGGAAATTGTGCCAGAGGCTTCAAGATAGGCCGTATCACCAACATTAAAAAACATCCCGGAAGGGGTGAATTCTTTGTTCCAAGAAACCGAGATTTTTTTCGTTTCTTCGCGCTGCGCTTCTGCTTTCTGTGATAGCAAAAACATCGATGCCGTGGCGATAAGCAGATTTTTCATGATACGTCCATTAGGTCCAAATTTGCCAGCTATGGCGGTTAAATCTCAGGCAATGACACAACCATGCCATCCAACTCGTCCGATACCTTGATCTGGCAGCCCAAACGCGAGGTTTCCGTCAGGCTGAAGGCCAGGTCCAGCATGTCTTCCTCGGCCGTCGATTTCGGCGGCAGTTTGTCATACCAGGCTTCGTCGATGACCAGGTGACAGGTGGCACAGGCCAATGACCCACCGCAGGCGCCCTCCAGGTCGATGTCGTTGTCATGCGCCAGGCGCAGCAGGCTGACCCCGTCCGGGGCGTCTATCTCGTTGCGCGATCCGTCGCGCTGGATAAAGGTGATTTTGGGCATGTCGCTTTATAGGGAAAAAGCTGGCTTAAGGCCAGAAAAAAGTATCCAGCACTTATGCTCCAGTAGCCGTAGGGCGGTAGCATAAATAAAAAAGTGACCACGAACGCCGTTGCGCGATGTTTCCTCGGCCCGTCATAGACAGGTGGGAACCAAGTAACCGGACCACGATCCGGACAGAGTCAGTCCCCTGAGGTTTTGTAAGTATCGGCCCGGGAAATCTAGGCGCTTGTCGCACGTCGCAGCCACTTGTTGAGTATAAGGGAGATGGGAAGGAAAATCAAGGTTTAACCATTTCCGGCTTTCCGTTTCGCTTCGCCCGGGAAGTGGTAGGAGAGTTATTCCTCACCTGCCTGCTCATAGGCGCGCCATAACCCGTAAAACGGCCCGTCTTTTTCTTCCAGCAAAAGATCCAGCGTCCCCTGCTGGACCAGTCTGCCGCCCTGCATGACCCAGATCGTATCGAACTGGTTCAACAGGTTAAGGCGGTGGATGGAGGAGATCAGGCAGATCTCGGGGAAGGCTGCAAACAGGTTCCGGTACATTTTCCTTTCCGTCATCGAATCGACCGAGGAGGTCGGCTCGTCGAAAAGGACCAGGGACGATTCCTGAATCGCAAAAATCCCGCGGGCTAATGCCAGACGCTGTTTCTGTCCGCCCGACAGGTTGACGCCTTTTTCGTTGATCTTGCTGTCCAGCCCGTTTGGAAGATCGTCCAGTACCGTATCGAAACAGGCAATACGGCAGGCCTCCAGGATTTCCTCATCGCTGTGTTCGACGCCAAGGGTGATATTATAGCGGATCGTGTTTTCGAAGATTTCCGGGTCCTGTGGGATCAGGGTCGAGATGGCGGCAAGGGGTTTGACGGTACTGAAATCTTTGCCATCCACATAAATTGTCCCGATCTGGGCCTGATAAAGACCGCGCAGGACGGACATCAGCGTTGATTTTCCGGCACCGCTGGCTCCGACAAGGGCAATTCTTTGTCCGCGACGAAAATCAAAGGACAAGTGATCCAGCGCAGGGGATGAGGCATTAGCGGCGTAAGAAAAATCCAGCGCGCTAACGGTTATCTTTGACCAGTCTTTTAAAAGGGCAGTATCGGGATCAAAAGAGGCCATCGTTTCGGCATAAGCCAGTTCTACAGCCTGCAGACTTTCATAGTTGGCGACGTTTTCCGAAACCGAGCAAGAAAGCGGCTGGCCTGATAAATGGAAGAGTTCATCTGGCGCAAATAAGTAATCACCATGACAAGATTTCCGATTTTAAAATTATCAGGTTTTTTCTGGAATGTAAGAACCATATAAACGACACAGGCGATCAGCACAGTATCCACGAAAAAGTCCACGCCCAGTCCGCGCCATTGCCGCCATTTAATGCGCTTGTGCAAAACCGGAATGATTTCAATTGCACGGCTGTCGATATCTTTTTCCGCCTGCAGACCAAGGCGCAAGGTGATGATAGTGCGAATATTGCCCAAGTAATCCGTCAGGGCGGAAAAAAGCCGGCCTTCGATTTGATTGGACTCTTTTGTAAAAACCGCAATTTTCTTGTCGAAATAGGACGCAAATATGACGGCGGCCACCGTCATTTAAAAGGTGATCAATCCAATGGTGGGGACAATAATCGACAGGATGATAATCGGTCCGAAAAATCCCATTCCCAACATGAGGAATACTTGCGGGGCGGTGGCGAAAAACCCCATGGCATTGATTGCTTTACTCATCATGCTGACCAAAAAACCTGAATGATTCTCCTGGTGCCAAAGCAGTGGCAGGGACCGGGTCTTGTGATAAAAATCCTTGATGATATTGTTTTTCGCGTATTGACCCAGCAGGGCTTCAAATTTATGCGTCGGCGCTTCCAAAATTGACGCAACAAGTTTTACCGCAGCAAAGATTCCAACCCAGACAAGAATTTCCGGCATGCCTTTAACGCCGTTATTCTGCAGGATATTAACGACCTGTCCGATGGCATAGGGATGGGCAAGATCAATAGCCTTGCTGAAAAATTCCAAAAAAACAAGCCTAATAACAGCGTGTGATGGTCCTTGGTATATTTCCAAAGTGTTTTCCAGTAATCAGGGCGGAAAAATTGCCCTGCATCACCCGGCGACTTTAAGCTTCTCCGCCAGTTCTTCGATGCGGGAAGCGATCTGTTGCACGGCGGCGAGATCGATGTCGTTCTGGCGCTGGGTCTTGGTGTCGACCTGTTTGGTGTCCATGGCCACGGTGTCCAGCTTTTCACGCGCCGTCAGCAATTCATCGGCCAGCATCATGGAGGTCAGCAGCCATTGATAGGACTCGGCCGTGTTGGGCCCGGTGCTGCGGGCAACATCGCGCAGTTTCTGGTCAATATACTGGCCCAGATATTGAACGCGTTTTTCCTGGCCTTCGTCGCAGGCGACGGTAAAGGCGCGGCCATTCAAGGTCAGGGTGACTTTATTACTCATATTTTATTTCTCATCTTCAGGCCGCATTCGACGTAAGGGTTTTTTCCATTTGGGCGATGATCTCGTCCAGCTCTTTGGTGACCGCTTTCCCGTGGTCGCGTTCTCTTTCCAGTTGGGTAAACAAATCGCGCTG
>JAQGJA010000046.1 GCA_028290805.1 Alphaproteobacteria bacterium | reverse complement strand
TTAATGATAATCGGCCCAATGGAAGGCCATATCAGTGAAGCCGGAAAAATCGCCCTTAAACGCGGTGCAAAAGTCATGCATGCCGAAAATTCCACCCATGCCTTGGGCGCTTTGCGGGCAGGGCGCGGTGCGGACCTCATTATGATTGATGTCCGTTTCGACATTGCCGATTTAATTGCCAATCTGAACGCCGAACGTTTCGCCATTCCTGTCGTCGCCTGTGGTATCGGCACCGATGCCGCCACCGCCGTTGCTGCGATCAAGGCGGGCGCAAAAGAATATGTGCCTTTGCCGCCCAATGCCGAATTGATTGCCGCCGTCATCGAAGCGGTGACCGAAGACAACCGTCCGATGATTGCCGATGATGCCAGCATCCGTGCTGTGCTGGACATGGCCGACCAGGTTGCGCCGTCCAATGCTTCCATCCTGATTTCGGGTGCATCAGGAACGGGCAAGGAACTCATGGCGCGCTATATTCACCAGAAATCCTTGCGCCGCAACGGTCCTTATATTTCATTGAATTGCGCCGCTATCCCCGAGAATCTTCTGGAATCGGAACTTTTCGGCCATGAACGCGGTGCCTTTACCGGGGCGGTCGCACGACGTCTGGGCAAATTCGAGGAAGCCAATGGCGGCACCTTGTTCCTGGACGAGATTTCCGAGATGGATATCAACCTGCAGGCGAAATTATTGCGCGCCATCCAGGAAAAAGAAATTGACAGGATCGGCAGCAACAAGCCGGTCAAAGTCGATATCCGTCTTATTGCCACTACCAACCGCAATCTTGAAAAAGAAGTAAAAGCGGGGACGTTCCGCCAGGATTTGTATTTCCGCCTGAACGTTATCAACCTGGAATTACCGTCTTTGGCCGAACGTAAAGCCGATATTCCCAAGCTGGCAAAATTCTTTATCGATAAATTCGCCGCGCAAAACGGCGTGCCTTCGAAACCTTTATCCGAAGGCGCCCTGGATAAATTGCTGAACCATTCCTGGCCCGGTAATATCCGCGAGCTGGAAAATATCATGCACCGCGCCGTCCTTATTTCGCGCGGGACCGAGATTGGCCCCGAATCCATTGGCGTCGTCGGTGAAAGCACGCGCGTTCTCAATGCCTCGCAATCAGTGCAGCAAAATGCCGCACCGCCCGCCAGCGCCGCAGATGGGCTGGTCGGCAAAACGATTGGCGAGGTCGAGCGCGAGATGATTGTGAAAACCCTGGATAAATGCCTGGGCAACCGGACCCATGCCGCCAATATCCTTGGCATCTCTATCCGTACCCTGCGCAACAAGCTCAAGCAATATAGCGACGAAGGCATCGCCGTGCCTGCAGCGTTCGGGGAATAAGTGAATGGCTGAATCCACAGCAGCACCCGCAACGGACGGCGCATCATCAGCAGTGATGATGGAATGGGCCAACAAGGTCCTGGCGCGGCGCGAGCTGGTGATTCCGATCCTAGTCATCTGTATCGTCATGGCGCTGATTTTGCCGATGCCGACCTGGCTTTTGGATTTTTCCCTGACGATTTCCATCACTTTGGCCGTGCTTATTTTGATGACGGTCATGTTCATCGAAAAACCGCTGGAGCTTTCTTCTTTTCCGACCATTTTGTTGCTGACCACTTTGTTGCGCCTGGCGCTGAATGTGGCCACGACCCGCCTAATCTTATCCAACGGCCATAACGGCACCGGGGCTGCGGGTCATGTGATCGAAGCCTTTTCCGGTTTCGTCATGTCGGGCAACTTTGTCATCGGGATCACGGTTTTCGTTATCCTGATCATCGTCAATTTCATGGTCATCACCAAAGGTTCCGGCCGTATCGCCGAAGTCGCCGCACGCTTCAGCCTTGACGCGATGCCCGGGAAACAGATGGCGATCGATGCTGATCTGTCCGCAGGCATGATCGACGAAGACACGGCGCGCGCCCGGCGCAAGGAACTTGAACAGGAAAGTTCGTTCTTCGGGGCCATGGATGGTGCGGCGAAATTCGTACGCGGGGATGCCGTGGCCGGGATCATGATCACGATCTTCAACATCGTCGTCGGCATGATAATTGGCGTCGTCCAGCATGATTTAAGCGCGGCGGAAGCGGCGCATAATTATACGACGCTGACGGTCGGCGACGGCCTTGTCTCGCAAATCCCGGCGCTGATCATTTCGATTGCGGCGGGTCTAATGGTGTCCAAGGCCGGCACCACGGGCCCTACGGAAAAAGCCATCGTGGCGCAGTTAAGCGGTTATCCAAAAGCTTTGGGTATTTCATCGGGCATGATGGTGCTGTTTGCCCTGGTGCCCGGCCTGCCATTCATTCCATTTATCATGATGGCCGGGATCACCGGATCGGCCGCCTATTTCATGCCCAAGCAACGCGAAAAAGAACGCGTCGCAGCAATGGCCGCACAACAGACTGCCCAGGTCAAAGCGCCCGCTGCAGAAGCCACAATTGCTTCGATGCTGTCGATGGACCTGATGCGTGTCGAATTGGGTTACGGCCTGTTGCCGCTGGTCAGCAGCGGCGAGGGGAACCGCCTGACCGAACAGATTAAAGGACTGCGCAAGCAATTGGCGGCAGAGCTTGGCTTTATCCTGCCATCGGTCCGTATTCAGGATCACCTGCAGCTTGCTCCTAACGGCTATCGCGTCATCGTAAAAGAAATCATTGCCGCAACGGGAGAAGTGCGCCCCAACATGATGCTGTGCATGGACCCGAAAGGCCAGCCTATCACCTTGCCCGGTGAACGCACCAAGGAACCGACTTTTGGTTTGCCCGCCATGTGGATCGAAAAACGCCACCGCGAAGAAGCGCATTTTCGCGGCTATACCGTGGTCGATCCGCAAACCGTGATCACGACGCATCTGACCGAATTGGTCTATGATTACATTTCGGATTTATTGTCCTATGCCGAAACCCTGAAATTGCTGGACGAGATGGATACA
>JAQGJA010000036.1 GCA_028290805.1 Alphaproteobacteria bacterium | reverse complement strand
TCAATTCGAGCTTGTTGAAAATGAAAGGCTTGAACAGTTCCAGCGCCATCAGTTTCGGCAAACCGCATTGGTGCAGTTTGAGTTCCGGACCGACCACGATAACCGAACGGCCGGAATAATCGACGCGTTTGCCCAGCAAGTTCTGGCGGAAGCGGCCTTGTTTCCCTTTGAGCATGTCGGAAAGGGATTTCAATGGACGCTTGTTGGTGCCGGTGATGACACGGCCGCGGCGCGTGTTGTCGAACAGGGCATCGACCGATTCCTGCAGCATTCGTTTTTCGTTGCGCACGATGATATCGGGCGCGCGCACTTCGATCAGGCGGCGCAGGCGGTTGTTCCGGTTGATGACGCGGCGATACAGATCGTTCAGATCGGATGTGGCGAAACGGCCGCCATCCAAGGGAACCAGCGGACGCAATTCGGGCGGCAAGACCGGCACGACATCCAGAACCATATATTCGGGACGCGTGTTGGAAGCCAAAAATGCTTTGACCAGTTTCAAACGCTTGACCAGCTTTTTGCGCTTGGTTTCCGAGCCGGTGTTCTTCAGATCTTCCTTGATCTTGACGTTTTCTTCTTCAAGATTGATCTGGCTCAGCAATTCTTTGATCGCTTCGGCGCCGATACCGGCGCGGAAGGAATCTTCGCCGAATTCGTCCAGGGCATTAATATGCTCTTCTTCGGTCAGCAGTTGGCCCATGGTGAGGTTCGTCATGCCGGGTTCGGTGACGATATAAGCTTCGAAATACATGATTTTCTCAAGATCCTTGAGCATCATGTCCAGCATCAGGCCGATACGTGATGGCAAAGATTTGGTGAACCAGATATGCACGACCGGCGAAGCCAGTTCGATATGGCCCATGCGTTCGCGGCGCACTTTTGTCAGCGTAACTTCGACGCCGCATTTCTCGCAGATAACGCCTTTATACTTCATGCGTTTGTATTTGCCGCACAAGCATTCGTAATCCTTGATGGGTCCGAAAATACGCGCACAGAAAAGACCGTCGCGCTCGGGCTTGAACGTACGGTAATTGATCGTTTCGGGTTTTTTAATCTCGCCGAAAGACCACTGGCGGATTTGCTCAGGGCTTGCGATCGAAATCGCGATCTCATCAAAAGTCTGGGGGGCATTCTGGCCGCCAAACAATTGCATAAGCTGGGTATTATGATTGTTATTCATTCGTTTTTTCCCCAAAAAGATTAGATATCGTGGCTGTTCAGTTCGACATTAAGACCCAGGGCCTTCATTTCTTTTACAAGAACGTTGAAGGATTCAGGGATGCCGATTTCGAAAGTGCTTTCGCCGCGGACGATGGATTCATAAGCCTTGGTACGGCCTGCAACGTCATCCGATTTAACGGTAAGCAATTCCTGCAGGGTATAGGCGGCGCCATAGGCCTGAAGGGCCCAGACTTCCATTTCCCCGAAGCGCTGACCGCCAAACTGGGCCTTGCCACCAAGCGGCTGCTGGGTAACAAGCGAGTACGGACCGATGGAACGTGCGTGAATTTTATCGTCCACCAAGTGGTGCAGTTTAAGCATATAGATGTAACCAACGGTCACTTTACGCGCAAAAGGCATCCCGCTGCGTCCATCAATCAAGGTGACCTGGCCGGATGTATCCAGACCCGCCATTTCAAGCATGTTATTGATGTCGGCTTCACGGGCTCCGTCAAAGACGGGCGTCGCAAAAGGTACGCCACGGCGCAAGTTACCGGCCATTTCAACGATCTGGTCGTCTTTCAATGGCTTGATGTTGAAGTTGTAATCCTTAGTCCCATATACGTCTTCCAACTTGGTTTTCAAGGTCTTCAACTCGTCATCGGCTTTGGTGCCTTTGCGTTGCTGGATCTGGTAATTTTCAACCAGTTGACCGATCTGTTTGCCAAGCGTGGCCGAAGCCCAGCCCAAATGGGTTTCAAGAATCTGTCCGACATTCATGCGCGATGGTACGCCCAGCGGGTTCAGTACGATATCGACATGCGTACCGTCTTCCAGATGCGGCATATCTTCGATCGGCAGGACGCGTGAAACAACCCCTTTGTTACCATGGCGGCCAGCCATTTTGTCACCGGGCTGCATCTTGCGTTTCACGGCGACATAGACTTTGACCATCTTGAGAACGCCTGGCAGCAATTCATCGCCGCGCTGGAGTTTCTCGACCTTGCTCTCGAAACGTTTCTTGAGCAGGTTGACAGCCTCGTCAAAGGTTTTGGACATGGCTTCAATATTGTCCATGGTCGCATCGTCTTTGACGGCAAAGGAACGCCACTGGCCCGGATTATATTCGCCCAGGACGGCTTCGGTAATGGTGTCGCCTTTTTTGAAACCTTTCGGACCGGAAGTCGCAGGCTGGTTGATCAGGAATTCCTTCAGGCGGTCATAAAAACCGCGCTCCAGAATGCGGCGCTCGTCGTCGCGGTCGATGGCGAGTTGCTCGATTTCTTCCTGTTCGATGGCGAGCGTACGCTCATCCTTGTCAATGCCGCGGCGCGAGAAGACGCGCACGTCAACGACGGTCCCCTGCACGCCCGGAGGCACGCGGAGAGAGGAGTCTTTTACGTCAGCGGCTTTTTCACCGAAAATGGCGCGCAGGAGTTTTTCTTCCGGCGTGATCGGGTTCTCGCCTTTTGGCGTGACTTTGCCGACCAGAATATCGCCCGGGATGACTTCGGCGCCGATATAGGCGATGCCGGCTTCATCCAGGTGTTTCAGGGCTTCTTCGCCGGTGTTCGGGATATCGCGGGTGATGTCTTCCTGGCCCAGCTTGGTATCGCGAGCCATGACTTCGAATTCCGTGATATGGATCGAGCTGAAAATATCGTCGCGGACGATACGTTCGGATAACAAAATCGAATCCTCGAAATTATAACCGTTCCATGGCATGAATGCGCAAAGCACGTTGCGGCCTAAAGCCAGTTCGCCCAGATCGGTCGATGGACCATCGGCGATGATATCGCCTTTTTTGACCTGGTCGCCAACTTTGACCAGCGGACGCTGGTTGATGCAGGTATCCTGGTTGGTGCGGCTGAACTTGCGCAATTTATAGATATCGACGATCGGCTCGCGGATATCTTTGGCATCGGTGGCACGAACGACGATACGCTTGGCATCGATCTGGTCGACGATCCCGTCACGAATGGCGGAAATCGAGGCACCGGAATCCATGGCCACGGTCGCTTCCATGCCTGTACCCACCATCGGGGCATCGGTCTGGATCAGCGGCACGGCCTGGCGCATCATGTTCGAGCCCATCAGCGCGCGGTTGGCGTCGTCATTTTCCAAAAACGGAATAAGCGCGGCGGCAACGGATACGATCTGCTTGGGGGAAACGTCGATGAACTGGATCTGGTCCGGCATCGCCATCAGGAAATCGCCCGAGGCGCGGCAAGCCACCATTTCTTCGGTAAAAGCACCCTTGTCGCTTACGGGCGCATTGGATTGAGCGATGATATATTTCCACTCTTCCATCGCCGACAGGTAAATGACTTCGTCGGTAACTTTGCCGCCCACGACCTTGCGGTACGGGGTTTCGATGAAACCATATTTGTTGACGCGGGCATAAGTGGCCAGCGAGTTGATCAGACCAATATTCGGACCTTCCGGCGTTTCAATCGGGCAGATACGGCCATAATGGGTTGTGTGAACGTCGCGGACTTCGAAACCGGCGCGCTCACGCGTCAATCCCCCTGGACCAAGCGCCGACATACGGCGTTTGTGGGTGACTTCCGAAAGCGGGTTGGTCTGGTCCATAAATTGCGACAATTGCGACGAGGTGAAGAATTCCTTCACCGCGGCAGCAGCCGGCTTGGCGTTAATCAGATCGTTCGGCATAACGGTTTCGATATCGACGGAACCCATGCGTTCGCGGATAGCGCGCTCCATACGAAGCAGGCCGATGCGGAACTGGTTTTCCATCAATTCACCGACCGAGCGGACACGGCGGTTGCCGAGGTGATCGATATCGTCGATCTGGCCGCGGCCGTCTTTCAGATCAATCAGGACTTTGAGCAAGGCGGTAACGTCCTGCTTGGTCAGAACGCGCTGCTGGTCGTCGAATTCGAAATTCAGGCGGGCATTCATTTTAACGCGGCCAACCGGGGAAAGATCGTAACGGCCCGGATCAAAGAACATGCCGTGCAACAGTGCATCGGCGGCTTCAACCGTTGGCGGCTCGCCTGGACGCATGATGCGATAGATGTCGATCAGGGCTTCGTTGCGGTTGCGGTTCTTGTCGGCCATCATCGTGTTGCGCAGATAAGGACCGACATTCGTGTGGTCGATATCCAAAGTGGGCAAAGCGGCGATGTTCAGGGCATTGATTTTCTTCAGGATGTCGGCGGTGATTTCGTCGCCTGCTTCCAGGATGACTTCGCCCGATTCATTATCCATGACATCGATTGCGGCATATTTGCCGATCAGATCTTCGTCCTGGGCCAATACTTCGCTAAGGCCTTGTTCGGCCAGTTGCTTGGCCTGGCGCGCAGTCAGTTTGGCACCAAATTCAGCGACGACTTTGCCGGTTTTGGCATCGATCAGGTCGGAAAGGAGCTTAACGCCTTTCATCTTTTCAGCCATGTAAGGCGTTTTCCAGCCTTCGGTGCTGCGCTCGAACGAAACCGTATTATAGAAGGTGCTGAGAATTTCCTGACGGCTCATGCCGGTAATTTTGGCAGGGTCCGGCGTCTGGCCGTTTTTCAGGCCGGCCATATATTTTTCCGTCTCGGCCGAGGGCAGAGCGTACAGGAAAGTGGTAATCGGCAATTTGCGGCGGCGGTCGATACGGACCGACATCAGATCTTTTGGGTCGAATTCGAAATCCAGCCAGGAACCGCGATACGGGATGACGCGGGCGGCAAACAGATACTTGCCCGAGGAATGCGTCTTGCCTTCGTCGTGGTCAAAGAACACGCCGGGGGAACGGTGCATCTGGGAAACAATAACACGCTCGGTACCGTTGACGATAAACGTTCCGTTATCGGTCATTAATGGCATGTCGACCATATAGACATCTTGCTCTTTGATGTCACGGATGGAACGCAGGCCGGTGGTTTCGTCGATGTCGAATACGGTCAGGCGGAAAGTCACGCGCAAAGGCGCGGAATAAGTCATGCCGCGGAAAAGGCATTCATCCGTGTCGTATTTCGGCTCTTCCAGTTCGTATTGCACGAATTCCAGCTCGGCGCGGTCGCCAAAGTCACGGATCGGGAATACGGATTTGAACACTTCCTGCAGGCCGGTGAACGAGCGGGTTTTAGCGCTGGTATAGCGCTGAAGAAAGGCTTCATACGAGGAGCGCTGCACCTCGATCAGGTTCGGCATTTCGGCGACTTCTTCGATGCGTCCAAAGCTCTTGCGAACGCGTTTACGGCCGGTAAAAGAAAGTGCTGCGGAGGTTTTCATGATGCGTTTTTATCCCTCGGATATATGGTGCAGAATCCCCGTTTGACGGGGCAGAATTTTTAATGCGCGTGAACGGTGACTGGAAAAAACCAGTCACCGTTCAGATTTATGCGGCAAAAGCGGCCATCAAACTCATGTCTACTTGAGTTCGAGTTTGGCGCCAGCTTCTTCCAGTTTCTTCTTAAGGTCTTCAGCTTCTTGTTTGCTGAGAGCTTCCTTAACAGCCTTCGGTGCGCCGTCAACCAGATCTTTGGCTTCTTTCAGGCCCAGACCGGTAACTTCGCGGACGACTTTGATGACGTTGATTTTGTTGGCGCCAGCTTCCAGAAGAATGACATCGAACGAGTCTTTCTCAGGAGCACCAGCAGCGCCGCCGGCAGCTGCGACAGCAGTAGGAGCAGCAGCGGAAACGCCCCATTTTTCTTCCAGCATTTTTGCCAGTTCAGCAGCTTCCAGAACGGTCAGTTCGGAAAGCTGGTCGACGATTTTAGCTAAATCAGCCATTTTATTTCTCCATTAGATTAGGTTATATTCAAAAAAACAACGATTACTGCGCTTTGTCGGCATAGGCCTGGGCCAAACGGGCCAGCTGCGCACCAGGGGCCTGTAACAGGCCGACCAGTTTGCCGCGCAGTTGATCCATGGAAGGCAAGGAAGCCAGAACATTGACCTCTGCGACATCCATGATCTTGGTGCCATGAGCACCCCCTACGATGACGAAAGCGGGATTGCCTTTGGCAAAATCAGCCGCTGCCTTGGCGCCGGAAATCAGATCCTTGCCGAACAGCAACACGGTCGGACCCTTAAGCATGTCAGCAACACCTTCAAAATCGGTGCCTTTGAGGGCCAGCTGGGTCAGCGTGTTTTTGGCGACTTTTGCCGTAATGCCCACAGCACGGGTTGCACGGCGCAGAGCATCTGTCTGCGCGGCGTTCAGACCTTTATTATGGGCGACAATCACCAGATCGTTGTTTTGAAACGTTTGATTGAGGCCGGCAACGGCATCTTTCTTTTCGGTACGATTCAAGATCAACTCTCCATTAGTTATGGGCCTTGCGGCCCGTTAATTTCCTGTCCCAGAAATTTTCCGGGAAAGTAGAAGAGCGCCTGAACCCCATAAGCCGAAGCATGGTAAATTCCGCTACGCTAGCTTCCGTCTGTACCGGCATCAGGTGATTTTAAGAGGTTGAAATATTTAAATTTCATCCCCGCCAGCAGTCTTGGACAGGTGACCTGTCTTCCCCGGTCTGACGAATCAATCCGGCTGCACAGGCGCGTTAAGGGGCCCTTTATAACGGGTCAAGAGGGATTTTGCAAGGGGGTGGTTAACAGGAAGGCGGGAATTTCGCCCGCCTTACTAATACTACTTATTTGCAACGCACTAAAAATGCAAAGCAATCGGATTTTTTGGGATACACTAATTTTCCAGAGCGCCAATGTTTAAAACATTTGCAGAAAATCCAGCGGAATCCTTTTGGTGCCGGAAAAGGGGCAGTCATCAGATATCTCCTTATTAGAAATCTCTTGACACCTTAATCCCTCAGTCCCATAATTAAGGACTTCTATCTGAAGTATTTCAGGCCTCCCTTTTAGCGATTTCCGTGCCACTTGGGAGATTTGATTAGCTCGGTGCAGCGCCAA
>JAQGJA010000010.1 GCA_028290805.1 Alphaproteobacteria bacterium | reverse complement strand
CTTCCTGTAACTGCAGCAATACCGAGGCAATCGCATCGGTCGATGTCAGCGCCAGGGGAAGTGAGCCAATCAGGTAATCCTTGGCCTGTTTAATTTCCTCATCGGTCAGGCCATTTGCGGAAACTTCGCCCCAGATTTTTTTAATGACGGAAATGGCTTCATCCGTCTTGGCCGGATCGACCCCGGCCTGGACCAGCCAGAGCGGCGCGCGGTCATAAGGCGCGATGCCGGAAGAAACGCCATAGGTCAGGCCGCGCTTGACGCGTACTTCTTCCATCAAGCGCGAGGAAAATTCACCGCCGCCAAGGGCAAAATCCAAAATGCGCGCTGCCCACCAGTCCTTGTCCTGGCGGGCAATGCCGGGCTGGGCCATCACGACGACGGATTGCGCACCATCCCATGGCACATGAATATCTTTTCCAGCATTTTTTATGATTTGCGGCGCATCCACGACCGGTGTTTTGCATTCAGGCCAGTTGCCGAAAAAAAGGTCGGCGGTGTCGATGACCTCTTGTTTTTCCAAGGCTCCGACGATGGCGATTTTCAGGCGCTGGCGGCAGAAAAGAGTGTCTTTTTCGCCGCGCAAATCCCCCGCCGTCAGTTTCGGAAGGGTTTCAGGCGTGCCTTCGACAGGTCTGGCATAGGCCTGGCCTGCAAAGAGGGTCTCGAACAGTTTTTTATTCGCCAGCCAGTTCGGGTCCATCCTCTGGAAGCGCAGCGAACTTAGCAGGGCCGCTTTCATACGGGCGACGGCTTCGTCCGTGAATTGCGGGCGGTTGAGCGCATCGTCGAATAACTCGTCCGCCATGTCGCGGTGCTGGGTCGTCGTTTTCAGATTGCCGTTAAAGCTGTCGCGCGTGGCCGAAAAACCGATCTTGATCCCGTATTCGTCCATAACATTCTGGAATGTTTCGGCATCGCGTTTGCCCGCGCCTTCGTCGAACAGCGCCGATAATAATTCGGCCGTGCCTTCCTTGCCCGGCGGGTCCAGTTGCGCCCCGCCTTTGAGCGAAAATTTCAGCGTCATGACGGGGATGTTTTTATCCTGCACGAACCAGACGCTTAATCCTTTTGGTGTTTTGATTTCCTGGATATCGAGATAAGGTTTTGCCTGGACTTGTGTTGGTGTTGGCGTTTGCGCCTGGGCGGTGCCGATAAAAGCGCTGCATAACAAAAGCGATAAAATCATTTTCATGGCTGGGCCTCGACGGCGGGATGCAATATGGCGGTGACCCAGATGTCTTTGGAGGCGAATAATTCTTTTGCCGCTTTATCGACCTGGGCTTTTGTCACGTTTTGCATCCGCTTAGGCCAGGCTTCGATTGTGGCAAGATCCAGGCCCGAGGTCAGCGCGCTGCCCACCGCCATCGCCGGGCCCATGACGGAATCGCGGGCATAGACGGCTTCGATTTCAAGCGCACCTGCGGCTTTTTTCACTTCATCTTCGCTGACGCCCAATGTGACCAGCCGGTCGATCTCGTCATTCATGGCTTGCTCGATTTTATCCAAGGCGATATCGGGCGCAGGCGTTGCGGCCAACGCGAAACGTTGCGGGCCGATGCCGTCGGGATCAAAGGAAATACTGGCGGAGGTGGCGATTTTGTCTTTTACGACCAGGCGGCGATACAAACGCCCGATGCGGTTATCGCCCAGGATCTTATCCAGCACCAATAAGGCATCGCTATCGGCAATATTCTGGGGCCGTGCGGGCGGCACCAGGCGATGGCGCGACCAGATCGTTTCTTTTACCAGAGGCGAAGTGCTTTCGATCAAACGCCGGCTTTCCAACTGGATCGTTTCGCCGAAAGCGCGTTTGGGAATGTCGCGCGGCGGCAGCTTGCCGTAATATTTTTCCGCCAGCACAGTCACATCCGCCAAAGTCACATCGCCGCTGACCACCAAAATCGCGTTATTTGGCGCATAATGGGTTTTGACGAAATTTTCGGCATCCGTGCGGCTTAGTTTTTCCATTTCGCTGCGCCAGCCGATGACCGGGCGCTGATAGGGGTAATTCGTATACAGAAGGGCGTTCACGTTTTCGAAAAAGGCTGCAACCGGGTCGTTTTCCGTGCGTTGCTGGCGTTCCTTTAAAATCACCTGGCGTTCGCGCGCCACCTGTTCGTCGGTTACCTGCCAATTGGCCAGGCGGTCCGATTCCAGCTGTATGATTTCTTCCAGATACTCTTTGCCCACGGTTGCATAATAGGCCGTGAAATCATAGGTCGTCATGGCGTTTTCTTCGCCGCCCATGCGCGAAATTATTTTGGAATAATCGCCTTCGGGATGCAATTTGGTGCCTTTGAACATTAAATGTTCCAGGAAATGCGCAATGCCGGAAACGCCCCAGGGATCATCCATTGCCCCGGCCTTGAACCACAGCATATGGGTGACCACCGGCGCCCGGTGATTGGGGAGCACGACAACCTGCAGCCCGTTTTTCAGTGTGGCGCTTTCAGGATAAAAGACCTGGGCACGCGCGGGCTGCGCCAATAAAAAGACGCCAAGAATGCCGGCAAGAAATTTATTGCGCATTTTTTGCGGGAACGGTCGGCGTCTTGATTTTCGCACCCTGCAAACGCTTGGATTCCGTTGACGGATCCAGCGCCTTGCCGGATTTACCACTCGAGATGCCGATTTTCTGGGCGACGGCGGCGTCATCCATATCTTCGTCGGCATTATCGTCCAGTTCCTTGCGGATTGCGGCATCACTTGGGCCGGCCTTGGATAACAGGGCATTTTCCGAAGCGCTGCGCGGGGCTTTTGGTGCACTGCTTTGCGAACCCAGCACCAAGCCCTGGGCCGTATCAGAGGTGCGGGCCTCATGGCGCGGCTTGGCACCGGGCTGGGGCGGCATAAGGTTGAAATTGGGCGGCACGGTCAACGGCGCGCGTTCAACCACGGCGAATTCATCCGGCGCGGATTTTTCCATGCCCAATGTTTTTTTCATCCCGCTGCAGGCAGGGACGCCAAGAATAAGGGGCAAGGCCAGGAGCAAAAGCGAGTGTTTCATTTATACCTTCTGTTTTCAGCAAAAAAGAATGTTTCAATCAGCAGCAGGATAATCCCGATACTGACCGCGGAATCGGCGATATTAAAGGCCGGCCAGTGCCAGCTGCCCGCATGCAGGTCGATAAAATCGACCACCGCGCCGAAACGCAGGCGGTCCCAGACATTGCCCAGCGCCCCCCCGACAATAAGGCCGATCGACCAGCCGCGCAATGGTTTTGGCTCGCGCCAGAGCCAGACCATAAAGCCGATGGCAACGATGATCGCCATGGCCGAAAGCCCATAGACGACCAATGCGCTGTCGGTTTGCAGCATGCCGAAACTCACCCCGGGATTCCAGACCATGACAATGTTCAGGAATGCGTTGATTTCTTCACTCGCAAAGGGTGCGCGTCCGGCTTTTTCCACCAGCCAGGCGCCAAAGCCGCGATTATCCATGCGCGCCAGAAACTGCGTGACGACAACCCATTTCGACAATTGGTCGGCCAGGATGACGCCTAGCGCCAGCAGGATTCCTTTTGCTCTCCAGTTCATGCGGCACGCTCCTGTTTGCGGTAATAACGGACGGCATCGGCATCGCGCAGGGACAAGGCCGGGAATTCCGGGTCTTGGCCGACTTCGGTCAAAATCTTCCAGCTGCGCTGGCATTTTTCGCCGGTGGCTTTTTGTACGACGACGGCCGCATCCGGCACATCGTCCAGTGTGAACGCAACGCCGTCAGCTTCGCCATGCAGCAGCGTGAATTGCGAGGTAATGGCAAGCTCCGCCCAATCCACCGTCTCGCAAAGTTTCTGTTCGATAGGATTGTTCAGATATAAAAACGGATGCGCCTCCAGTGATGATCCCAGGCGTTTTTCCGCGCGCTCGATCTCGATTGCACCCGTGACGACGCGGCGGATATTGCGCAACGTTTCCCAGTCGCTTTCCACCTGCAAATTTTGCCACACATCCGGAAATTCCGGGTATTGGCGCAGATGCACGGTTTTCATCTCGCCTAGGAAATCGGAGACGGGACGCGCGGCCCAGGCTTCTTCCGCCGTAAACGGAATGAACGGCGCCAGCCACGATGTGAGCGCGCCCAGCAAGGCCTCCAGCACTGACCGCGTCACGCGGCGTTCGAACATATCCGGGCGGTCGCAATAGAGGCGGTCCTTGCGTATATCGAAATAAAACGCCGACAGATCTTCGTTGCAGAAATCAAAGACTGTTTTCAGGGCTTCCTGGAATTTATACTCGCGCACCAGCTTTTGGATTTTTTCATTGATGGCATAGGCGCGGTGTAAAACCCATTTTTCCAATTCGGGAATTTGCGCATATTCTGCTTTCAGATCGACGCGTTCTGCGGCGGTAAAGCCTTCAAGATTGCCCAGGACATAGCGCAATGTATTGCGATAGCGGCGGTAAATATCCGATTGCGCCTTGAACGCATCCTGGCTGATGCGGACATCTTCGTGGTAATCGCTGTTCAATACCCAAAGACGCAAAATATCCGCGCCGAATTGCTGGATGATATCGGCAGGGGCCAGGCCATTATTCGCCGATTTCGACATTTTCTTGCCATCTTTATCGACGACAAAACCATGCGTCATGACCGCCTGGTATGGCGCCCGTCCGCGTGTACCGCAGGATTCCAACAATGAAGACTGGAACCAGCCGCGATGCTGGTCCGACCCTTCCAGATATAAATCAGCAGGCCATTGCTGGTCCTCGCGTTGTTCCAAAACAAAAGCATGGGTCGAGCCCGATTCAAACCAGACATCGACGATATCCATGATCTGCTCATAATCCTCAGCGCGATAATCATCGCCCAGGAAATATTGCGCATCGCGCGCATACCACGCATCGGCGCTTTCGGCCTTGAAGGTTTCAACGATGCGGTTATTGACATGATGATCGCGCAACGGTTCGCGCGTCGCCTTGTTCACGAAAATGGCAATCGGCACCCCCCAGAGGCGCTGGCGCGAAATGCACCAGTCCGGGCGGTCCTTGACCATGGCGGAAATGCGGTTCTTGCCTTCAGCCGGTATCCATTGCGTATCGTCAATCGCCTGCATCGCAGTGCTGCGCAGATCGCCTTTGCCATCCATCGGGATAAACCATTGCGCCGTGGTGCGGAAAATCAGCGGGGCTTTTGACCGCCAAGAATGCGGATATTGGTGGCGCAATTTGCCTTTGGCGACCAAAGCGCCGGCTTCGACCAGTTTGCCGATGATGGCGCCCGTGGCTTTGCCTTCTTTACCGGTGGAATCATAAACATCCAGCCCTGCGAATAACCCCACTTGCGGAAAATAGGTGCCGTCCCCATCAACCGTTTCCGGCACGGTGATATTATTGGCGCGGCCCAGGCGGTAATCGTCTTCGCCATGGCCGGGGGCGATATGCACGAAACCCGTTCCCGTATCGGTGGTGACGAAATCACCCGTCAATAATGGCACATCGAACCGGTAATATTCATGCAGGGCCGCCAAGGGATGCGCGCAGATAATGCCCGCAAGCTCGCTGCCTTTATAGTCTTTCAGTTTGTTGAACCCGGTTACTTTTGCATGGGCCAGAACGCTTTCGGCCAAAGCATTGCCCAAAAGGAATTTCCGTCCGACCGGAAGCATAGACCCTTCAGCCGTTTCCGTCACTTCATACAACCCGTATTCGATCTCCGCCCCCAGCGCGATTGCCCGGTTGCCCGGCATGGTCCACGGGGTCGTGGTCCAGATCACCACGGATGTGTCATTCAGCTCCAGATGCGTCGCATTGGTGATCGGAAAAGCCACATAAATTGTGGTTGAGGTATGTTCGTGATATTCCACTTCGGCAGCAGCCAGGGCGGTTTTTTCTACGACCGACCATAAAATAGGACGGATGCCGCGATACAACATGCCGTTCATCAGGAATTTATGGATCTCGGCGGCAATCAGCGCTTCGGATTCATAATTCATCGACAGATACGGATTCTTCCAATCCCCTATCACACCAAGGCGCTGAAAGTCGGTTAAATGCACGTCAACCCATTTTGAAGCAAACTCTCGACATTCGCGGCGGAATTCAACCGGCGGGATATCATCTTTACGTACATTACTGCCTGGAGCACGGTACTTTTCTTCTACTTTCCATTCGATCGGCAGGCCATGACAATCCCAGCCCGGGACATAAGGCGCATTAAATCCAAGCGCGAAACGGGTTCTTAATACAACGTCTTTTAAAATTTTATTTAATGCATGTCCCGTATGAAGATCTCCATTTGCAAAAGGAGGGCCGTCATGAAGAATGAATTTCTCCCGCTCCGCCGCATTTTCCGTCAGGGTTTTATAAAGATCCATTTCCTGCCATTGCGCCAAAATCTGCGGCTCGCGCTTGGGCAATTCGCCGCGCATGGGAAATTCGGTCTGGGGCAGGAACAGCGTGTCTTTAAAATCTTCAGTCATGCAAATCTTTCACTTTTCAAAAAGTGTTAAAACAATAGACGAAATGGTCTGATAAGAAAAGCGCGTCTGTCCCCCTTAGGGGATAATAATCATCGCAATGATGGATTTGGCGGCGCTGAAAGTCATAAAAGAACTATATCAGCATCATGCGCGCCCGCGCAACATCTTTGTCGATCTGCTCTTTTAAGGCGTTAAGATCGCTGAACTTAACTTCCGGGCGCAGGAAATCGCCGAAATCGACGCGCAGGATCTTGCCGTACAGATCCCCGGTGTAATCCAGCAGATGCGCCTCGAGATTGGCGCCGATGCCGCCAAAGCTGGGGCGGATGCCGATATTCATCACGGCGCGGTGCAGGCCCTGTTCGCCCTCGATCTTTATTTTGGCTGTATAGACGCCGAATTTGGGCTGCAGGTATTCTTCCAGGGCCAGATTGGCAGTGGGAAAGCCGATGGTGCGGCCCCGCTGTTGCCCGCGCACGACCTCGCTCCTGATCTGCCAGGGGTGGCCCAGCCCGTCTTCGGCCGTGGCCATCTGGCCGTTGCGGATGGCCCTGCGGATATTTTCCGAAGATATTCGTTCATGGCCGAAATCAGCAATGGGCCTGAACCCCGTTACGGTGATCAGCCGTGTCTTGGCCATTTTCTTCAGCCCGGGCAGATTGCCCTTGCGCCCGCGGCCAAAGGCGAAATTATCGCCGACCACGACATGTCTGGCGCGCATGCCGTCGGCCAGGACGATCTCCACGAATTCCTCGGGCGGCAGGCTGGAGAGGAGGGCGTCGAATTTCAGTTCGACGATGGCATCGGCCCCGGCTTTCTTAAGCAATTCATGCTTTTGCACGGCATCGGTCAGCTTGAAAGGCGGCTCGTCCGGCTTGAAATAAAAACGCGGATGCGGCGAAAAGGTCAGGACGGCCATCGGCGCACCCATCTCATTCGCCATTTGGCGCGCATGGGCCAGCAAAGCCTGGTGCCCCCGATGGACGCCGTCAAAATTGCCGATCACCACTACGCCGTCGCTGGCGGCCAAGGGCAACCCGTCTTGGCTTGCCGTGTGAAGCGCCCTATAGTCAGTCTTAATCAACATGATCTCAAAACCCTTTTTGGAAGTTTAGGCCGATGAAGTTATCGAAAGCAAGAATTGTTGTCACGAATGTGACCACCCTGACCGGTCGCGACGTTTTGACTATCCTGGCAGAAAAAGACGCCGATAAGGGCAATGTCCTGGCGCTGGACCCGGGCCGCAGCGGCGGCGAAGATGCCTCATTCGGCGACAACGCCATCGTCCCGGTCAAGCCGTCGGGCCATTACACCTTTGAAAAAGACCAGATAATCATCCATACCGGCCCTGCGGTCGAGGCCGCCGCTTTCGCCAAAAAGGCGCAGGCGGTTGGCGCCCTTTTCATCGACGGCTCGGGTGCCTTTGCCTTTGACCCGGATGTGCCGCTGATCGTGCCCGAAGTGAACGGCGCCTTGCTCAAGGAACCTTTGGCCAAGAACATTATCGCCAGCCCTAATTCCATCGCGATCCTGGCCAGCCTCGGCCTGAACCCCCTGAACATCAAGGCACAGCTTTCCCGGGTCGTGATCAGCACCTATCAGGCCGTCAGCCATTGGGGCCGCGAGGCGCAGGATGAGTTGTTTAACCAGACCAAGGCGATGTTCATGACCAAAACCATCCCGCCGGAAATCTTCCCCAAGCAGATCGCCTTTAACTGTTACCCCATGCTGGGGGCCGAGCGCGATGACGGCATGACCGAAACGGAATGGCAAGCCATTGCCCAGTTGAAAAAGATTTTGGGCACCAAAATCAAGATCGCCGTGAATACTGTCACCATCCCATCTTTTATCGGCGACGGCATGGCGATCAATGCAACTTGTACCAATGATGTCAGCCCGATCAAGGCCGCGATGTGGATGACCGGGCAAAAGGGCCTCGGCGTCGTCGAAAACGGCGAAGACCTGCCCACCCATGCCGATATTGGCGGCGAGGATTACACCTATGTCGCCCGCCTGCGCGATGATTTCAGTGCCGAAAACAGCATCAGCTTCTGGCTGATCGGCGATAACCTGCGCAAGGGTTCGGCATTGAATTTGGTACAGATTGCCGAAGCGTATTTAAGCGGGAGGTAAACCATGCCAAAGACCGATATCAACAATCTTCTGAAAAAAAGCGCTGAAACCAAAATCGATATTCTGGATTATTCAAGCCCAGAACAGCAAAAGAAATGGCAGGAAAACAGAGAAAGACGCGAAGCCCACAGGCATGTCGATGCCGTGCAGCTGGAGCATCATTTTCACTGCGGCGCTTCTTCCCTGAAATATTAGGCCTGAACTACCAAGGTTACGAGACAACAGGATTATTCTTCCTGTACTCCGCCATCTCCTGTTCCCGTAAAGTTTCGATTTCCTCACCGACGAATTGCATCAGTTCTTTTTGCATCTCGCTGCTGAAATCGAATTTCGCACCGGCGGTTTCATATACATCCTTGATGGATTTGGTATTGCCCAAAGTCAGCCCTTCCTTGAATTGCGCCAGCGCTTTTTCAGGTTCTTGTTTATAGTTTCGCCAGACCTGCAGGGCGCCCAGCTGAGCGATACCGTAATCAATGTAATAAAACGGTACACTGAAAATATGATTCTGCTTATGCCAAGATGTCCGAGTCGGATGCGGATATTCCGTCGTCTCGACTTCGCCTGTATCATATTGCTTGCGCAATTCTTCCCAAAGTTCGTGACGCTGCTCAATGCCAGGATTTCCGTCAACATATAATTTATCCTGAAACTCTGCGACAATGCCAATCCAGGGAAGCTTGACGATAATGTTTTCCAAATGCTCCCGCTTGGCCCGCAGCAATTCTTCTTTGTTATCATAGAACACATCCCAGTGATCCATGCTGATTAATTCCATGGCCATCGAACCCAATTCGGCGATTTCCATCGGATAATCGCGATAGGCCTTAAAGCCAACCGGGGCCATTAGAACCTCATGAACGGCATGGCCGCCCTCGTGGGATATCGTTCCTACACCATCCATTTTTCCGGTGGCGTTCTGATACATAAAGGGAATGTTTTTCTCGTACAAAGGCTGCAAATAAGCACCAGAAGCCTTGCCCATCCGCGACATCAGGTCCAAATGGCCTTTTTCTTTTATCGAACGAAACACCGCGCCGAATACCGGGTCAATATTGTCGAACATTGTTTGTGATTTCTCGACAAGATCGCCGGCATTTTCAAACGCCTTGACAGGTTTTCGGTTTAAAGGATCGACCAGCAGATCCCATGGATATAAATGCGTGACACCCATGTTTTCTTTGCGCGTTTCATGCATGGTCTTCAGCAAGGGCACTACATTTTCCTTTATGCCCTGGTAAAATTTTTCACTGTCCGATGGCGTATAACACCGGCCCAGTTCGATATATTTATAATCCCGGTAATTTTCCAGTCCAACATTTTTCGCCTGCGCCTGCCGCAGCCGGAACATGTCGTCGAATATCACATCCAGTTCCGTTTTATCCTGGGCGAGCCTGTTAGCGGTTGCCTTCCAGGCCTCTTCCCGTTTCGATCTGTCATTCAAGGAAAGCATATCTGCTGCCTGTTCAAACGTATAGTCTGTGCCATCCAGCGTAACGCTTCTTTTTCCTTCCAACGCTCTTACGGCGGCGACATTCTGCGAAATTGAATTGGCAAGCGCTGTGTTATCAGGATGAAAAACTTTTTCTTTATCCTTTAAACGCTGCCGCATGATAGCAAATCCAGGCTTTTCATACTGGGGCGCATACACGCTGGAAAGAATTTTACGGCCGATCTTATCTTTCAGAACGGCCAAAGGCGGTGCAATATTCTGCTCATACTCTTCCAGTCGTTGCGCCGCTTCTTTATCTTCGGTATTGCAGGTCGCACGAATTTCGCGCCAGGCATAGTCATCCCATAGAATCACATCCAGTTCGTTCTGGTCTTCCAGAAAACGTTCAAACTCCGCCGGCGAGTCGATCTCACGGCTGAGTAAATCATCAGCAAAAGGCTGTACCCCTTCCCAGTCGGTAACAGCAAATTCTTTGTGGAAAAACTTTCGTTCCATGGGGTTAACATCAGGCATTGGATTCTCTCAAAAAAGGGAACCCCATCTTAAACCCTTTATGTCTATGCACAAGCCTTAACTCAATGCCTTCAGTTCGTCTTGCACAAATGCCATCAACTCCTTCAGCATCCCGGCGCTGAAATCAAACCTGATCCCGGCGGTCTCATAGATCTCAGGAATGGATTCCGTATAGCCCAAAGCCAGGGCGTTTTTATATTGTTCGACCGCCTGTTTCTTATCCTGCTTGTAATTGCGCCAGACCTGCAAGGCACCCAGTTGCGCGATGCCGTATTCGATGTAATAGAACGGGACTTCGAAAATATGCAGCTGTTTATGCCATTGCGTTTCGTGCCAATCGGCAAAGCCGGACCAGTCCACCAGACCGGTGGTAAAACGCTGTTGGGTCCAGGCCCAGATTTTATGGCGGTCCTGGATCGTCAGATCGGGCTTTAGATAAATTTCATGTTGAAAGGCATCGACCATGGCCATCCAAGGGAAAAACCCGATGATTTTTTCCAGGTGATCGCGCTTGGCCCGGCGGCATTCCTCTTCAATGGGAAAGAAAACATCCCATTGATCCATGGTAAGCAATTCCATCGACATCGAAGCCAATTCAGCGGTTTCGGACGGATTCGAGCCATAAGCCAAAAGACGCAGATCGCGTGTCTGAACGCTGTGTACGGCATGGCCGACTTCGTGGATCAATGTCACGAGATCGCCGACCTTTTCTGTGGCATTAGCAAAAATAAAAGGGATTTTGGATTCAGACAGCGGCGACATATATCCCCCGGGCGCCTTGTTCATCCGGGACTCCAGGTCCAATTGCCCTTTGTCACGCAATAGCTTTACCGTATCGTGAAAAAGTGGATCGAGATTGGTGAAAACCTGCAATGATTTTTGCACCAGGTCATCCGTATCGTTAAACGCCTTTAAAGGCGGCCTGCCTTTTGGATCGACCGCGCCATCCCAGGGGCGCAGTTTTTCAAGGCCCAGCCCTGCTGCCTGCTCCTTTTGCAATTCGGCGACCAAAGGTACAATAGCCTGCTCGATCGCTTCGTGGAATGTATAGCAATCTTCCGGCGTGTAATCATACCGGCCCAGGCTTTTGAATTTAAAGTCGCGGTAATTGTCAAATCCGGCATTGGCGGCAATCTCCTTGCGGATACCCACCAGTTGCGAAAAAATATCATCAAGTCTTGCATGGTCCTGATGTTGGCGTTCCTGGGAAGCCAGCCAGGCTTCCTCGCGTTTTGCGCGGTCCAGCCAATACAGGCGATCGGAAGCTTTTTGCAGGGTCATTTCCTCGCCGTCCAGGGTGACCGTCATGGCGCCGCGAATTTTCATGTATTCAGCACCCAGCTGTTCCTGTTGCGTGTCCAGCGGAATATTTTCCGGGCGGAACAGGTCGATCTGCGTTTTAAGGTTACGCAGGACC
>JAQGJA010000184.1 GCA_028290805.1 Alphaproteobacteria bacterium | reverse complement strand
GAAGTGGCCAGTTCGGCTTTCCTGATATTGCTTTTCTTAAGACGGAACAGATCCTCAACAGGATCAATAACCGTGGCATAACGGCCATGATTATATATTCGGTACCCAGGGGCAAGCGACAAAGTATCGGAAGCCTTTCCTGTCACATGGATCAGTTTGCCATTGTTGTAACGTTCTTTGGAAATATCCAGATTGGCAAACAGGAAGGCAGCTGTGATGATCTCGCTGCCTGAAGCTTCCTTATTTTTATTTAGAAAAGGCGTGCGCAGGTTCGTGATATAATTGTGCACATATTGCGGCTTGTCCGCGTCTGAAGTGATATAGGCGTCCGTGCCAGGCGGAAACTGGGTAAGCGCGTTACCAGCGGTATAGCTGAAACAGGGTATATGGACGACCTTGTATTTCTTGTTCCGCAATTGTGGATCGCTCTTGATGACATTTGCCATGCGGCCATAATAATCCAGCGTTGTTTCTGATGTGTTCTCGCTGATGCTAACGACATTATCGATGGATTCTATCCCATTTTCCACCGTTGTATCGGTGCTGCCATGTTGCCAGTTGATGATAACAATCTCATCCGTTACTTCGCGGCCCAGCTTTTTCAAGCGAGCATGAATGCTGTCTTCCCTGACGCCATAGACAGCCGAACCGACGACTTCAACAATGTTATTATCAAAGGTTTTGATTAGGTTGACGGTGTTGCTATCGCGGTCCTGCACGGATTTAAGCAGGAAATTTCCGCTCGCTTGTTTCTCTTCCGGACCGTTTATAATCAGGATACCGGTTTTGCATCCCGGGTTTTTGGCTTCCCTGCGTGTCTTTTCAATTAAGGCTTGCGTCTCGGCATACTCTACCTGCTGGCTATGCAGATGGAAGACGGGGGATTTGGCGGGGGTCGAATTACCCCCCTGCCCAAAGGCCGCCAGCATGTTCCCGGCAAAAAAGGTAGAAAGTAGGACGGATTTGAGCGACATGAAACCCTTTCCTTATTGATCCGGATAATAAAAGTCGGAAGCGGGAATAAACTCGTGCGATGGTTTTCTTTTGCTTAGAATTTCATCGGCATTGTGATTAGCCAGGGGGGAATTCGAACGGTAAGTGACAGGGATGTTGCCCGCCAATAAAACAAGGCGGCTGTTCAACATGAAGCCTGCGATACTTTGCCTGTATTTTTTGTCTGTTTTTCCAATATTCCAGGCCAGGTTATTGGCAATGCCGCGCGCTGTATCATTCATTCGGGTCAGGGAAGCCGGGCGCGTATTCTTCAGCGTCCGTTTTAAATAAAGGATATTGTCAGGAGGCAATATTTCAGGATCGCCCAAGGCGGCAGCCTTTTCAATCAGGCTGCTCCGGCTGCAGAGTTTTTCGCCGACTTCCGTGCAATCGATGACCGTGCCGTCAAACATGCCAACGGGCAGCGGCGTATTGCCTATATCAAGTTTTTCGGCTTTCTGGTCGCTGGTTTCGACGACGAACAAATCGTTGTTCACTGTGTCGTTATGATACGCATAACGGTTCAGGACCTCGGCAACGATATTGTCGCGCGTCAATCTGTAACCCCCTTTTTTCTGGTAGCGCGCTTGGGAAAATCCTTCATAGGTTTCCTTGTCGCAATCCCAGGTTTTCTTGTCCGCAGCCGATGTCACGACAAATGTCGTCTTGCGGAGTTGCGTCATGGCGTGAAGGCCGGACATGGCAAAACAGGGCGTGTTCACGACCACCAACGTGTCATCCTTCAACGTGGCGTCATTGCGTCTTTTATCGCCCAGATATCCAAAGAGGGCATCGGCGGTGCGTGGGACATTGGCGTTATCCGTTCCAAGATTGAACAGCGTATTGGTATGGCGCAACAGCCCCTTGCGGAGAGGGGTTGCGGAGGAAGAATCGATCCAGCTTAAATTGCTGCCATGATAATCCACGATGATACACGTCAAGGTCGATGGACCGATTTTTTCCAGGGCGTCGTCTATCTCCTTAAAGGTTACGTTTTCTTCCGGGCCTCCAACCACCACATGGGGGTAATCGGCAAAGACCTGGTTGAATAGCCGGACTTCTTCATATTCCCGGGCAAGGCGCGCAATACGTTTTTCGCGTGCGGAATCACCCGCATGGCCATTCAAAGTGGAATCCACCGGCGGCTCGGGTCCCTTGAGCAGGATAATGGCGGGAAGACCGGGTTCAGGCCGAGCGGATGCGGCGTGTTCCTGCTGGGCCAGGCTTTTGCCGCAGAGCAGAAAGGCCATTGAGGTGAAAAGAGCTGACAGGATAGAAGTGCGCCGCATTTGGAATGATACCATAATATTATTCAAGCGGGCAATAAATTTTACCTTTCTCTTTTGCACTAGCTAGGGATGGCTCTTCTTGCTTTGACAGGGCAGCATTGCTTGCTTTATCAAGCCCGTTTCCCTAGGCTGGTCCGCATGTGTCCTGATCAGTTTTCCCTTCCCCCAAATGACCCGCCAGAGCGGTCGGAAATTATGCTGCCTGACGAGCAGGAGGCGGCGTTTTTGCCCGGGTTAAATACGGGGCTGGATACGGGCGTGGGTGAATTGCCACCAAAGGCCGATATACTAGAAGAATCTGACGAGGACGAGGCCGAGGAAAACTTCTATGGCCTTTCGGACGAAGCTTTTGCCGGGATCATCGCCGCCGTGCGGGCCGAGGACTGGCTGACGGTTGAAAAAGAGATTTTCGACCTGGAACCCTCGGATATCGCCGACTTGCTGGAAAAAGCCACGCGGGATGACGCGCTGGAGATGGTCAAGCATCTGCATTCCGTGCTGGATTCGGAAGCCTATACCTATTTGGGCTATGAGCGCCTGAAACAATTATTCAACGTGCTGTCCCCTCGCGAGATCGCCGTCATCATCGCCGACCTCAATACCGATGATGCCATTTCCCTGCTGGAAGATTTCGACGAGGACGAGCGGCGCGAGATCTTGCGCCACGTCAATGCCCGCTCCCGCGCCCTGGTCGAGGAAGGCTTTGCTTTCCCGGAAGATTCCGCTGGCCGCATGATGCAGCGCGACGTTGTCGCCATCCCGCAATTCTGGACAGTGGGCAAGGCGCTGGATTACCTGCAGGCTTTGGGCAATTCATTGCCCCAGC
>JAQGJA010000112.1 GCA_028290805.1 Alphaproteobacteria bacterium | reverse complement strand
CAAATTTCCCAAAAGCCTCCATTGTTTCTTTAACAGCTTTATCCGGTTTTGATCAATTGCTTTTAAATGTTTCCTCTGGAAAAGCAGATATTGTTTTTACCGAACAAACCCTCGTCGATGATTTTATAAAAAAGAATCCCGGTCTTTTAAAGCGTGTGACCAAGACACCGTTTCAGATTTTCAATGCATCATTTCCTGTTGCAATGGATGAAGTTAATCTTTCCCGTATGATGGATAGCGCCATTAACGAGTTGCACAATAATGGCAGCATAGACAGAATATTGCTCGAACATGGAGCATCGCGTGAGAATTTCATGCGTATCGCTCAGCCTTATCAGCAATAAAAGCATGACCCACACCCACTCCCTCCTCGCCCTCTGCCCATCCGATGTGTTTTACAATGATCTGGACAAGCGGGCTTTGGCGCTGTGCCTGGAGATGAACAAAAACATCCGCCGTTTCAAGGGCAATCCATGCGTACCGGAAGAAACACGGATGACGCTGGAGGCGCATGTTTACGATCTGGTCGATATGTTTGCGCAATTGCCGCAGACACACAATATTTTACAAAAAGGCGACAAGGAATCGGAAGAATACCGTTTTGTCATCGACACGTTTCGCGTGTTGCTGCGCCATGATCTGGGCGAGAGTATTTTCGAGCCGCAGACTTATCTGCAAAAGGTCGATCCAAACCTGCCGAAAATCGATGGCGGGGATTTTGAGGCCGGGGTCGCCAAAGCCATTTATCATCTGGCCCAGCACGCCGCAGCGACGGGGGAGGAAACGGCGTTTCGTACCCGCATTACCGCTTTGCAAAACGACTATGCCCATTTCGATGTCGAAGCCTCGGGGAGAAGAGGGCAGGATTATGCCGATTACATGTATGCGAATTTTGCCGCAGCGATTACCAGCCTGAATCAATTTAATGCCGCCCTGCCGGCGATTTCCGATGCCGCCATGGCCGATCTTATCCTGTTGAATGATGCACGGCATTTCGCCGATTTCCAATTGGTGGAAGACCCAAAAATCCAGGCCGGATCCCCCGCTGGAATCTTTGCCAAGATTATCGATACGGCGCAATTGGAAGATATTTTTTATGCGCTGGAAAAAGTTAAATATCCGGATTTGCCTTATTTCCCGCTGGAATTTCGGCCGCATGATTATATCTTGATGCTGTGCAAACGATCGGAAAAATTATTGCCGAAATTTTACCGGATGGTACAGAAAAAAGAATTTCTGTTTCCTTTTTTGCAAGCAGCATATGAAATGGTCTATCGCCGCGTGGCGAGCGGGACATTATTGTTGCGGCCTTATCTTTGCCTGACGGATGCACTGGAAAACGAGCCAGGTTTGGCAGCGGATGCGGCCCAACACGCGGCATTTGATGCGGTGATGCTGCAAAAAATCCAGCAGCGCCGTAAAACCATTCATCCACTAGACGACACCATGATCCTGTCCGGCCTGGAAGTGGCGGCCAAGGCTTTACTGTATCGCAATCAGCTTATTCCTGTGCGCAAATCGATGATTGAAGATGCCTGCACCGATCCCGGCCACCGCGTTTTATTCGATGAAATCCTGGCAGATCTGCAACAGGATAAGGGAATAGCGGATAAAATCGCACAGGTGATGAAAATCTGTGCCGGCCGTGTTCCGTTTTATCAGGAGGTTGCCATCGTCACATCCACGCCGCTGGCGGCCTGATGGCTTTGGCCTGGCCCGAAACGCCAAAGGATGCGGTCATCGTGCAGAACGAATTGCGCCACCGCGTGCGCGTTGAAAATGATTTCGGCACCATCAAAATTATCGCCGGGGTCGATGTGTCTTACAATCTCAAAACCAATCTGACGCGCGCCTTTATCGTGTTGCTGGATTTTGCGACGTTGCAGATGCAGGCTTCGGTCCGGGCGGTATTGCCGACCGCTTTTCCTTATATTCCCGGCTTTCTCTCGTTTCGCGAAATCCCTGCCATTCTTGAGGCGATGAAATTATTGCCCATCTCGCCCGACCTGTTGATGGTCGACGGCCAGGGTATCGCCCATCCGCGGGGCCTTGGCATCGCCGCGCATCTGGGCGTGCTGACCGGCCTGCCCGCCATCGGCGTGGCCAAATCGCGCCTGGTCGGCTGGAACAAGGAACCTGGGACCCAGAAGGGCGACCATACGCCCCTGCTGCATAAAGGGGCGCGCATCGGCACCGTTCTGCGCAGCAAGGAAAAGGTGAAACCACTGTTTATTTCTCCGGGCCACCGCGTTGATCAGGATACGGCGCTGGAAATCACCCGGCAATGCCTGACCAAATACCGCCTGCCGGAACCGACGCGGCTTGCGGATAAATTGTCGAAGGAGAAGGTGGCGGAAAAGCCTATCCAAGCCAGCCTGTTCTAGCCCCGTTTCCCCGGGGCAGGCCGGTATAACACCGCTTTTCCCTTTACTTACCCCCCCTTTCCCTGTTATAACCCCAATCTCGCGCGGTCTGGCGAGCAAGGCGATGGGTCGAATCGATCCTGTACAAGAAGTCTTGCGGGCATGCCTCGATCGCGGTTTATGAACACCTAACCCCTTAAAAGGAAATGAAATGCCCAAGATGAAAACCAAAAGCGCCGCTAAAAAGCGCTTTAGCGTGACGGCGACCGGCAAGGTTAAGTCCAAATCGGCCTTTACCCGCCACATGATGCGCAACAAATCGCAAAAGATGAAACGCCAGGCCCGCGGGACCTATATCCTGTGTGATGCCGATGCCAAAACCATCCTGATCAATTACCTGCCTTATTCCCGTCGCAAAATTCGCAAAACGCGCCAAATTGCCACGATCTCAGCACAAGTGGAGGCCTAAACCATGGCACGTACCAAAGGGGGCCCACGCGCCCACGCAAGACACAAGAAAATCCTGAAACTCGCCAAAGGCTATCGCAACCGCAACGGTTCATGCTATCGCATTGCCCGCCAGCGCGCTGAAAAAGGCCTGCAATACGCTTACCGCGACCGCCGCAACAAGAAACGCGCTTTCCGTTCGCTGTGGATCATGCGTATCAACGCTGCCTGCCGCGAAAACGGCCTGACCTATTCCAAGTTCATGGGCGCTTATACCAAACTGGGCCTTGGCCTTGACCGCAAAGTATTGGCCGATATCGCCATGCACGACGAAGCCGGCTTCAAAGCCATCTTCGCCGCCGTCCAGGAATCGATGAACAAAGCCGCTTAATTCAAAAAGCGATAGAAATACGAAAACCCCGCCTTTCGGCGGGGTTTCTTTTTGTCTTACTTGTGGCCGTGGACGGGGCCGTGACGCGGGCCGCCGGGCCGGCGCATCCTGTGCAGCTCGTCGCCGCTTAATTTGCCGTCCTTGTTTTTATCCATCATGGCAAAATGGCTTTCTTCAAAGGCGCGGGCTTCGGTGCGGCTGACGGCGCCATCGCCGTTTTTGTCCATGGCGCGCAGCATGTCATATTGCTTCATGCCATTATGGCCCATCTCATGATGCTGGCCATGATGACCTCTATCTGGGCCCATGGCATGAGGGCAATGGGGCTGCTGGGTGGCACAGGCGGAAACGCCCAGGCCAATTGCGGCGGCCAGTACCATAGAAGAAGCTTTCATTAAGAACTCCGATCTGAAAAATGAGGGACGGCATGGTGCCGTCCGATAATACGCTAACGTGGGGAAATATCCTCTCCCCCCTCTTACAGGCTTTTGACCAGCACCAGAGCCGCCGCGCAGGCCACAATCCCAAGCCCGGCCCAGATATTGCCCGTCTCTTTGCGGCCGATAAGCTTATAGATCAGGATCACCCACAGTGCATCAGTGAAAAAGATCATTGAGGTGAAGCCCGGATTATCCACCAGGGCGACCGCCCGGGTCTTCAGGTACATGGTCGACCCCATCAATGCGCCCATCAAAGCTGCGACCTTGATCACATGCGGGGAATACAAAACCCGCCGCGGCACCGGGTGTTTGACGGCGGCATAGAGAGAAAGGAAAAATATCGTCAGCACGCTTTGGAAAAACAGATAGGCAAAGGTGGCCTGTTCTTTTGCCGCATGGTCCAGCGCCAGCTTGACCAGCACGGGGCCGATACAGGCCGCAACGATCACCGGCCAGATCAGGCGCAGGCCGGTCCAGGAGATATGGCATTTCTTGACCCGGGAAGCGAAAAAGACGAAAGCCAGCAGGATGGCGCAGATCGCCGCCATCTTCCACGGCACGGCGGTATATTTATCGATCAGTTGCGGATCCACGGCAAACCAGAGCAAAAACGTGATCACCACCGAAGCCGGCAAAAGCCGCGTCATGAGGCCCGAGCCGATAATGGGCACGGCGCGGAAATACACGACATCCGACAGGCTGAAAATCGCCGCCGTCAGCGTGACGAAACCATAAAAAAGAGGATCGGTCGGAAGCCCCACCCGCCATAAAAAGGGGGAAATCATCGCGGCAACGAAAACCTTGTTCCACAAGGCCAGCGCAAAGCCGTCGGCTTTGAAGCGTTCCTGCACCAGCGGGATAAAGGTGACCAGCAGGGATGCGGCCAAAGATAACACGGCCCATAAGGGAATTATGGGCATTGCCATCAGCAGATAAAGGCTTTGATCACGCCGTAAAAGGGCACAAAGATCGAAGCGATCCAGTCCAGCCCGTCAATGCTGGATTTGCCATGGCAGGACGCGCCCATGATGATCACGCCGCCCGGGAAATAGAGGACCAGAAACAGCACGACCAAAATGATGAATCGCTTTAAGACGCCGCCGATATAGCTCATAATTTTTTCCTTTATGTTTTCTTCGATCATAAAGAAGAGAACGACTTATTCAACCGCCGTTTCAGGCGGGGCGATAAATAACGGCACGATATCAAACCCCGTGCGGGCATGCAGTTCATCGGCGATGATGGTGCGGTGGCAATGGCCGGGATCGGCCTCGAAACAAAGCAGGCAGATCGTGTTTTCACGCGCCAGGATTTCAAGATGTTCCATGCCTTGTTGCGCTTCCACCGTTTGCAGATGGGCGTTGAAAATCTCGCGGAACAGGACCAGCTTATTTTTGCGCACGGCGTCGCGTCCCTCGGGCGGGGTGCCAAGCGTGCGCAGATGGCGATACTGTATCTCGTTTTCTTCCAGGAAATGACGCAGCACGTTTTTAGAAAACCCTTTTTTGCGCGACAAGGGCACGGCGCGCACATCGACCAGCATGCTGATGCCATGCGGCTGCAAGCTGGCCAGCAAGGCTTCCTGCGTGGCGCCTTCATAGCCGATGGTGAATATTTTATGCTTCAATATTTTTGGGCCCATTCAGATACGATAAAGCGGGGTCCGTAAATTTCCCATTATCCATGATAGTTTCGCCATCCAAAATCATCCGGCCGGATTTTCCAACCAGCATGGTGGTGATGTCCCAATGGATCTTGCTGCGGTTGCCGTTATCCAGATGGACGGGCGTGCCAAGATAATCCGTATATTCATAAGCGCGGCCCACCGCAACGTGAAAACTGCCGCCGATTTTTTCGACCATCAGGGAATTGGTGACATGGCTCTGCAAAGCGGGATTGGTGCCGATGCCGATCTCGCCGATATAATGGCTGCCTTCATCTGTTTCGATGGCGCATTGCAGATGCTCGAAACCGCTTGCGGCATCGTAACGGATGATGCGGCCGTTTTCGAATTCCAGGGTGATATCCTGGATGATTTCTGAGCCGTCTTTAGGTGTGAAAAATCCCTTGGCCACGATCTTGCCATTGACGCTGTTACGGTGCGGCGCACTGAATACTTCGGAACCCGGCACGTTTTTAGCGACCAGGGAATTGGCAAAAGTAAAGCCGGAAACATCCATGGTGATATTCGTGCCGTCCTCATTGGTGATGCGCAGGATTTTTCCGTTATCCAGTTTTGCAATCAGCACGCGATGCGCCGCATCGATTTGCGTGTAATCGACGTCGCACATGCGGAAAAACAGGTCGACATATTCGGCATAGGGAATGTTGTCGGCCTTTGCCGATTGCGGCGTGGGCAGGCGCGTGGAGGTATAAAAAAGATTGGGCGAATTTTCGCGGTGCCGCCTGTTGTACTGGTCCGTATAAAGCACGGACATTTCCACAGGCGGCACGGGATCGGTAACGGGAATGGACTGATGGTTGCCGGCAAATGCAATCATGCGCTGACTGTTTTCCATCCGCTGGGCCATTAGATCGCCATAGGTTTCGGCTTTTTCCTTATCGCATACATGCAACAAGCGGCGGTGAAACCAGGGATCGCTTATCCAGATATCAGCCCCTTCATGGTGATCGATTATTTTCTGCACGATACGTTCGGCGATCTCCTTTGCGTAATCGGATATATTCAGAAAAATCGAGGCGCGCCTGAAAGGATCCCCGCTATACATTAAATGTGCCAGACGGTCTTTCTGCGTCTCGCTTGCTTCGAGTGCGGCAAAATCCTGCCATAAAGGGAAATGCGCCGCATTGTCGAGCGCGGCGATAATCTGTGGATGGTCCATCAGTTCCAACACATGCACCAGATATAAACGCTGCAGCTCATGCAGGGTGGTAATGGCCTGGGCAATAGATTGCGGCAGCGCCATGTCGCGCAGGACTTGCGTGACCATTTCCGACAGCATCGAAGGCGGCGCATAGGCCAGGAAATCGGCGCGTTCTTTGATGGCGGGACCAAGCGTGATGGGCGAGATCATCACGCCGATTGCCGCTTTTCTGCAAGTGATTCCGTTCGTTCCCAATGCGCCACGGCAAAGCGGATGTCGCCATAGCTGGCCGCATCTCCCAAACGTTGCTTGACGGGGCCGATGGGGCCGGGGCGCAATTCATGCAGGACGGGCAGGATAATTTGTAATTTATCATCGCTGATGAATGTGCCAACAGGCAATTCGCCATTGCGCACGAACAAAGCCAGATGGGTTTCAATGGTCGTTTCCACCAGCCCGCGGCTTTGGGCGATTTCGGC
>JAQGJA010000109.1 GCA_028290805.1 Alphaproteobacteria bacterium | reverse complement strand
CCGAGCTGCATGGCGGCACGCTGCGCCTTGAATCGCGCCCCGGCGACGGCACCACCGCCACTATTATCCTGCCCGCCGGCCGCATCGTCACTTTCACGGAAAAACAGCGCCGTTTTGCTTAAAGTCTGAACCTTTCCTGCCTCTCTTCATATTTAGACAAAACTTCCTCCACCCCGCCTAAAAACCACTGGCAAAAACCCTGCCTGGCTTTATCTTCCTAGCATGATTAAAAAGAAACGCACTGTGATCGGCTGGGCGGAATGGGTCACTTTGCCCCAGCTGAACCTGCCCCTTATCAAGGCCAAGATCGATACTGGCGCGCGCACCTCGGCGCTGCACGCGTTTTCGATCGAAACCTTCAAGAAACGCGGCGCCCCCTGGGTCCGGTTCCAGATCCATCCGTTGCAGGGCAACCGCAAGATTTCCGTCACCTGCGAGGCCCCCGTGGTCGACCGCCGCATGGTCACCGATTCAGGCGGCAAGTCCGAGCGCCGCCTGGTGATCGAAACCCTGGCCCAGATCGGCGACGTCACCAGGCGGATCGAAATAACCCTGACCAACCGCGAGAAAATGGCCTTTCGCATGCTGCTGGGCCGCCAGGCGATCAGCAAATTCGATTTCCTGGTCAATCCTGCCTATACGCGGATGCTGAAAAAGGTTAAACCCGCAATCGCCCTTGAAACCTATCGCACGCCTGTGCAGGCTGCACCGCCCGTCACGACCGAAATTCCCGTCCCTGTCGATTCCGCCCCTCTCCTTTCCCTCCAGGAAGAACACCCATGAAAATCGCGCTCCTTGCCACCGACCCGGAACTCTATTCCCACAAGCGCCTGATGGAAGAAGGCACCAAGCGCGGCCATGAGATGATTTTTCTCAAGGCGCATAACTGCTATATGGCGGTGACGGAAAAAACCCCGTCGATCCATTACCGCGGCGGCTATATCATTGAAGAAGTCGACGCAGTAATCCCGCGTTTGCGTCCCAGCCAGACATTTTACGGCCTGGCCGTGTTGCGCCATTTCGAATTGATGGGCGCCTATAGCCTGAACGGTTCGATCCCCATTTCCCGCGCGCGCGACAAATTGCGCGCCATGCAGCTTTTGGCGCGTAAAGGCATCGCCCTGCCAAAGACGGGTTTCGCCAATTCCCCCGCCGATAGTAAAGACCTGATCCAGATGGTCGGCGGTGCGCCCCTCATCATCAAATTGCTGGACGGCACGCAAGGGGCCGGCGTCGTCCTGGCCGACACCAACAAGGCCGCCGAAAGCGTTATCGACGCCTTTAAAACCCTGAACGCCAATTTCCTGGTCCAGGAATTCATCAAGGAAGCCGGCGGCAAGGATCTGCGCTGTTTCGTCATTGGCAACAAGGTATACGCCGCCATGGAACGCTCGGCCGCAGGCGGCGAATTCCGCTCCAATATCCACCGCGGCGGCACGGCGCAGATGGTCGAGATCACGCCGGAAGAAAAACACATCGCCCTCGAAGCCACCAAAGTCATGGGCCTCAGTGTCGCAGGGGTAGACATCATCCGCTCAAAATCCGGGCCTAAAGTTTTAGAGGTCAACGCTTCCCCGGGACTGGAAGGGATCGAAGGCTCAACGGGCAAAAACATTGCCGGGCAAATCATCTCCTATATCGAAAAACAAGCCTCGAAAAACCAGCCGGGATTGTTCAACAACATCATCCGCGCCATTAATCCGTCCACGCCCGAGGGGTAAAGCCCTCCCTCTCTTCGAAATCCTTACGCGATAAGGGAAGGTAATAAAAATATCCGATTGTTAGATTTAACAAAAAAAATTTAACCACAGAGGCACAGAGGACACCGAGGGCATATTATCGATAACCCTCTTATTTCCCCCCATTTTCTTTCCTCCGCCTTTCTGCTAACCTGCCCCGCATGTCCTTGGTTTCAATCGTCACTCCGGCTTTCAACGCGGCCAAAACATTGGCCCAGACGATCGATTCCGTGCGGGCACAGACGTTCCAGGACTGGGAAATCATCATCGTCGATGATGCCTCCGACGACAGCACCACGGCATTGGCCGCCCATTATGCGCTGGAAGACAAGCGGGTGCGCATCATCCGCCGCGCCGAAAATGGCGGCATTGCAAAAGCGCGCAACCAGGGATTATCCGCAGCTACCGGGCGCTATATCGCGTTCCTGGATTCCAACGATCTCTGGCTACCCGAAAAACTGGCGCTGCAGCTGAATTTCATGGAGGAAAACAACGCCACGATTTCATGCACCGCCTATCGCCGTTTTTCCTCGCTGCAAAATCCGGGGGCCATTTTGCGCGCACCGAAACGCATCACGTTTGATACGTTGCTGCGCGCGCCGAATATCGGCATGCTAACCGCCGTCATCGACCGCGACAATAGCGGCCCGTTCTATTTCAACGAACAGATCGGCGGCGACGAGGATCTGGCCCTCTGGCTGACCATCACCAAAGCGGGCCAGGACGTCTTGTTCTTTGACCGCGATCTTGCCCGCCACCGCGTCGCCCTGCATCTGGACCCGCGCGAATGGATTCATATCGGCTGGACCACCTGGCGCATTTACCGCGATATCGCCGGACTGCCGAAAAAACAGGCGGCCAAGGCCTTGGCATTTTATTTTTTATACAGTCTGCGCAAGCGGATGTTTTAGTAAAGCCGTCCTCGCGCTTACAATTCCATTACGTGCCGTATTCCAACAACAGAAGCGGTTTCATGAATTCCATCATGACATGATTGTGAAACTGCCTTATTGAGGGATAGTCCACTTTCTTATCCTCGATGAAAGAGCCATCATTGTTGAAAAAAGCTTTTTGGTATCCTGGAATCATCATCAGATAAGCGCCCAGTTCACGCACCATGTCGTCAGGCAATGTGGGATCGTGTGATATCCTGATAATATTTTCCAAAAGCATGAACTGGTGAAAACCGTTTATGTCGAAAATAAAATGCCCATGATCCCGTTTGAAAACGGCAATGGGAATTGTCATTTCCAATAATTCAAGGGCCTTTTCCTGCCAGAATTTCCGGCTTCCTTTCACCTCGGGCATCAGGGCTTCAAGGCAGGCAATGATCTTTTTGCTGCCGCTTTCTTTGAATTCCATTTCTAAAAAAATTTTGTGTCTCATCTTTGGCGTAAAGGGCACAACTTCTATATCGCCCTCTTCCGCAATTTCCTCTTCAAGTTTCTTTTTAGTTTCGAGAATGGGATTGATAAAAAGGATATTATCGAATTCTTTTTCCGCAACGCCATTCGCCTTTCTTTCCCCTTCGTTTTTCTTATTTTTTTCGGTTAAGGATCCAATGAAAAGAACGT
>JAQGJA010000063.1 GCA_028290805.1 Alphaproteobacteria bacterium | reverse complement strand
TCTGTTCTAGGGTTGTATCAACGCAACATCCCTTGTCAGGTGATCCCCCGCCATGCCCTCCGCTTTCTTTTCTGCAGATTTCGATCCCCGTTTGACTCCGGCGCGGGAAGACATGGCCGCCTCATGGCTGAAGGGTAAAGTTACCGCGCCGCGCTATGTCGAGCCGGTGCGCCATAACGTCCTGCCTGCTTTTGCCAATCTGTACCGCACGCCGAATGAAAAACAGGCCATCGAAACCCAGTTGCTGGGCGGCGAAATGGTCGATGTCTTCGATAATAATGGCGCATGGTCCTGGGTCCAGTCGGTGCGCGACGGCTATGTCGGGTACATGCAGAATGATCACTTAGGCAAGCACAGCGACCAGGTTCAGGCGACGCATCGCATCAGTAATATCAGCACCTTTATCTATCCCGAAAACAGCTACAAGAATTCACCGCTGGCCGCGCTGTGCTATGGCAGCCCGGTACGTGTTTTAAGCGAAAAAGACGGCATGTCGCGCCTTGAAAACGGGTTTGTCCCTACCCCGCATCTGGCCGCTGCGGAATTCCATGCCGAAGAGCCCGTCGCCGAAACATTCCGTTTCCTGGGTGTGCCTTATTTATGGGGCGGGCGCACCAGCCAGGGCCTGGATTGTTCGGCCCTCATTCAACTGGTTTTGCAGGCCTGCAATTACAAATGCCCGCGCGACAGCGATTTACAGGAAAAATTCCTGGGGCGACCCATAGACCGTGATGACGTCCAGGGCGGCGATCTCGTTTTCTTTCGCGGCCATGTCGGCATGATGGTCGATGACGGCACCCTGATCCATGCCAATGACCGCGCTATGGCTGTTTCGATTGACGACCTGGACGAATACACACGCTGGCGCGGCAAGAATGGCAAGACGCCGGTGAAGATGTTTAAAAGGTTATAGAAGGTTTATAACTGAAAAGCCGGGCTGTGTGCCGGCTTTTTTTAAGCGTGATCGCGATGTAATTTCTATGGATATTTCTTAAGCATCCAAATTCTGCACCTGCAATGCATTCTCCTGGATAAAATCACGGCGCGGCTCCACAATATCACCCATCAGGGTCGAGAAAATCTCGTCTGCCTGGGCGGCGTTTTCGACGTCGACGCGGACCAGGGAGCGGTTGGCAGGGTCCAGCGTGGTTTCCCACAATTGTTCGGGGTTCATTTCGCCCAGACCTTTATAGCGCTGGATGCCCATGCCTTTGCGGCCCTGGTTCATGACGTGGGTATAGAGGGCGACCGGGCCGGTAATGGGCTGGGTCGTGCCATCGGCCAAAGTGAGCGTGCCGTTGCCGTCGAAATTCTGCTGCAGCCAGTCGGCCTGGGCCTGCACGGCGCGGGCCTCGCCCAGATCAATGACCGAGGCGGCCAGGCCGCGGCGTTCGGTCAGGCCTTCAACGCGGCGGGTCAGCAGAATGCCGCCATCCGACGTCGTTTCGCCCGACCATTCCTCGTTCGAGACGATCTGCAAACGCTGGGCGAGGATTTCGGCGCGCTTGGCGTTATCCAAAGCGGTATCGAACAGATTGCCGATCGCGGCCTGTTCAATGACCAGACGGTCGCCGACGGTGCGGTTAAGGGCGTCGATCTGTTTGACCACCGTGCCCGCCTGTTTGACGGCCAGGGCCAAGGCTTCGTCCTTTAATTCCTTGCCGGTGCTGGTGGTATAGGCCATGCCGTCCAAAGCCTGCTGCAACAGATATTGCTCCAAAGCACGGTCGTCTTTGAGATATTGCTCGGTCTTGCCGCGCTTGACTTTATACAGCGGCGGCTGGGCGATAAAGAGATGTCCGCGCGCGATGATTTCCGGCATCTGGCGATAGAAAAAGGTCAGTAAAAGCGTGCGAATATGGCTGCCATCGACATCGGCGTCTGTCATGATGATGATTTTGTGATAGCGCAGTTTGTCGATCTTGAAATCCTCGCGGCCGATCCCGGTACCTAGCGCGGTGATCAGCGTGCCGATCTCGGCCGAGCCCAGCATCTTGTCAAAACGCGCGCGCTCGACATTCAGGATCTTCCCTTTAAGCGGCAAAATTGCCTGCTGCTTTCTGTTACGCGCCTGTTTGGCGGAACCGCCGGCCGAATCCCCCTCGACGATGAAAATTTCGCAAAGCGCGGGGTCGCGTTCCGAACAATCGGCCAGTTTCCCCGGCAGGGACGCCATGTCCAAAACGCCCTTGCGCCGCGTCAAATCGCGGGCGCGGCGGGCGGCTTCCCGTGCGCTGGCGGCATCGACCATTTTGGCGATGATTTTCTTGGCTTCCGCAGGGTTTTCCTCGAGCCAGGTGCCGAAAGCGTCGGCGACGGCGGATTCGACTACGGGGCGGACCTCGGATGAGACCAGCTTGTCTTTCGTCTGGGACGAGAATTTCGGGTCGGGCACTTTGACCGAGAGGACGCAGGTCAGGCCTTCGCGCATATCGTCGCCGGTCAGTTCAACTTTTTCTTTTTTGGAAATGCCGTTTTTCTCGGCATAGGAATTAATCGTCCGGGTCAGCGCCCCGCGCAATCCGGCAAGGTGCGTCCCGCCATCACGCTGGGGGATATTGTTGGTGAAACACAGCGTGTTTTCGTGATAGGCATCCGTCCATTCCATCGCGGTTTCCACCGTGATGCCGCTGGCCTTGTCTTCGCGTTTCAGGCTGATCGGCGTATGCAGCACGTTTTTGGCGCGGTCCAGATATTGCACATAGGCCTGGATCCCGCCTTCGTAATGCAATTCCAGCGTCTTCGGCGTGGCGGTGCGGTTATCGCTGACCACCATATAGACGCCTGAATTCAGGAAAGCGAGTTCGCGGAAGCGATGCTCCAATGTGGTGAAATTGAATTCGGTCATGGTAAAGGTTTCAGTGCTGGGCAGGAAGGTGACTTCGGTGCCTTTCCGCCCGGGGGCGTCCCCGACTTCCTTCAGCGGCGCTTCGGCATCGCCATGGCGGAAACGCATGAACCATTCCTTGCCATCGCGCCAGATGCGCAGTTCCAGCCAGGTGGACAGCGCATTGACGACAGAAACGCCGACCCCGTGCAGACCGCCGGAAACCTTATAGGAATTCTGGTCAAATTTACCGCCCGCATGCAGTTGCGTCATGATGACTTCGGCCGCCGAGACGCCTTCTTCTTCATGGATGCCAACGGGAATGCCGCGCCCGTTATCGCGCACGGAAACCGAACCGTCGGCATTCAGCGAAATATCGATCCGGTCGCAATGCCCTGCCAAAGATTCATCGATGGCGTTATCCAGGACTTCGTACACCATATGGTGCAGACCCGACCCGTCATCCGTATCACCGATATACATGCCCGGACGCTTGCGCACCGCATCAAGACCCTTCAGGACCTTGATGGAACTGGCGTCATAAATGGCGGGATTAGGAGTGTTTTCGTCTTCGATGGGAAGGGCGTTGGCGGTCATGATTTTCCTGTGGATTTGTATAGGAAAATACTAGGCTTTTTATGGGATAAACACAAGGGGGGATGGGGTGAAAACTCAGGGGTTTTATGGTTGAAAAGAAACAAGGAAGTTTGAACCGCAGAGGCGCAGAGGAAAAGGGAGGGCCGCAGAGAAGAATTTAGGCGCTGCGCGCTTGAGGAAGGGAAGAAGATAAGGAAAAGAGGAGAAGAAAAAGAGTTCCCTCTCCCCTTACGGGAGAGGGAGTCCCTATCTCAACTCTACAAATTCCGCTTCTGTCGCCGCCGATCCACCGATGAACCATAGCCCATCGCCTCGCGGTATTTTGTTACGGTGCGGCGGGCCAGGGTGATATCGTCTTCTTTCAATAAATCCACGATATCGTCATCGGATAAAACCTTTTTCGGGTCTTCCTTGTCGATCAAAACCTTGATGCGCGATTTGATGGCGTTGGAGGAATGCGTCATGCCCTCGCCGCCAAGATTGTCTTTAGTCGCGCCGACGCTGGAGGAGAAGAAATATTTCAATTCGAAAATGCCGCGCGGGGTCAGCATGTATTTGCCGGTGGTGACGCGCGACACCGTGCTTTCATGCACCTCGACCAATTCGGCCACATTACGCAGGACCAATGGTTTTAAATACGATGCACCGTAATTAAAAAAACCTTCCTGCTGGCGGATGATTTCGGCGGCTACCTTGATGATCGTCTGCGCGCGCTGGTCCATGGCCTTGACCAAAAATTGCGCGCCCTGGTATTTTTCGATCAGGAATTGTTTTTCTTCTTTTTTAACGCCTTTTGACTGGATCATCGCGGCATAGCGCTGGTTGATCAGCACGCGCGGCAGCGTATCGGGGTTGAGTTCGACGATCCAGCTATCGGCATGGTTGGGGTCTTTATTTTTGCGCATCAAAATATCGGGCACCAGGGTCTGGGCGATGTCATGCGTGAATTGCGCACCGGGCTTTGGGTCCAGGCGGCGCAACGACACAAGCATATTTTTCAACTCCTGCTCGTCCACGCCGCATTTTTTCTGCAGGGTTTTGAAATCGTGTTTTTCCAGCAGGGAAAGATTGGCCAGCATCACCTGCATCACCGGGGTCAGAACCCCCTGGTCGCGCAACTGGATTTCCATGCATTGCGCAAGGTTCAGGGCAAAAATCCCGGCGGGTTCGAAATGCTGGCAGCGCGACAAAACCATTTCGACATCGGAAATCTCGCATTCAAACTGGCGCGATATTTCGTGCATATTGCCGCGGTAATAACCAGCTTCATCCAGGCCCTCCATCAGCGCAAGACCTATCATGCGGTCCTGGGGGGCGGAAAAACCCATCTGGATCTGGTTGGTGACATGGTCGAACAGGCTGTCTTCGTTGCGGACCCTGTTATCCAGGCTGTAATCCGTATCGCCGAAATCCTCCCGGCCCGCGCTGCCCCGGTCCATCTGGGGATTGGTATCAAACGCCTCGGCCGTTTCGCCATAGGTGACATCGCCGGTAAACACGTTCGAGGCATCGAATTCCAATTTATCGTCATGCGGCGTGTCGATATGCTTGGTACCGGGCGCCTCATAATTATTCGCCCCGTGATAATCCTTCTCTTTTTCGGACGGCACATCCGTATCCGGCATTTCGCTGTCTCCGGCGCGATCCAAAAAGGGATTGACCTGCACTTCCTGTTCAACCAGCGCATCCAGTTCCAGATTATTCATTTGCAACAGCGCAATGGCCTGTTTCAACGCCGGCGTGATGGTCAGACTCTGCGTCTGGCGCAACGCCAGATGTGGGCCCTGGGGGGATTGCGGATTGCGGGGATTGGGCACGGAGGTCATGGTTCCAAGCTACGCATAAAAGTTTAACTCTTGGTGAAACGGCGTCATGCGATTGAATTTATCTTGACTTCCACTTACAAATGATTAAACATAAGAAAACCAAAGGAGATTCCATGCAATTTAAAATGCTGCTTCCGAGCGTTGCCCTATTGGCCGCTTCCTTCGCCCCTTCCAAAAAAGCGGAGGCCCAAAGCCAGGACGGCGTAAGGAATCTCCTGAATATCACGGCAGAGCTTGGGGGCAAATACACCATGGGGGGACTGGTTAAAACCAAGCCTGGTTTTGTGGGGATGAATTTCGCAGCCCGCAAACCTGGCGGCACACCTTTTGGTGCGGAGGTTGGTGCAAAATATCATTTCTTAGGCAACGCCACAAATGGCGCCACGGATTTCGACAACGACCGCACCGCGGAAAAAATCAACGAAGCCGATATCACAGCCCATGCAGAAGCCCAGATTGGCGCAACATTTCCCAGCCGCAATGAAGATGGCTATGCTTCTATCGGTATTTCAATCGGCGAGGAGTTTGCCTTCAGCGAAAACGGTGTCACACACACTCCGTATGTGGGACCCTATGCTTTATTCCAAGGCAATAAAATAGGTTTTAGCGTAAAAACCTATTTGAATTTTGGAGATTATACTATGAATGCCGCAAAGGCTCCAAATGGAAGTGAAATACAATCCGGACAAAAAGGCCTTAATTTAGGAGCCGCGATTTCCTTGACTCTAAACCTTCACAGCAGCAGGAATGCGCCAAGCTGTTCTGCCAACCGCAAGTTTTAGCCCCAGTATCAGCCCAAAGCCAGCCAGAAAAATATCTCGTTCGAGCCGTCGGGGAATTTGATCTGCCCGGCTTCTTCCATGCGGTTATTGCGCATCATGGCGATCATTTCGGGCCGCTCGTCACAGGCGCTGAGCAGGACGCGGTCATAGCCCATCTCGCGGATATTGCGGCGGGCGACGAACAGCAACTTCTCGCCGATGCGCCTGTTGCGGTATTCCTCGACCACATACAGCCAGCTTAACAGCGGCACGCGTTCTGGCCAGATGAAATCCCAGCGCAATGAGGCAATCGCCTCTTCCCCAACAAAAGCCAGCAGGATGGATTTCTGCAGGATCAGCGCCTCATAGACCTGAGGGTCGGTCTTTAGTTTGAAAAATCTTTTATCGTCCATAGCATCGAATTTGATAACAATGTCCAGATCATCATGTGTAGCATAACGGACGGTAAGATTTTCCATTGGCTTAAAACCTGTAACCGATCATGCCCTGCAGGGTCAGGTTGGTGTCTTCGGCCACGATCGGGCTGTCCCCGGCATCGCCGACGTAATGATCGGCGCGACCGATCCCTTGGATAAAGGCGCCGGTGTCGAACTGGTATTGCAGGGTGGCGGCCATGGCGACCCGGTACAGCCCGGCTTCGGCCGTATAGGGGGCAAGCCCGCTTGCCGCCGATTGTCCGGGGGTGACGCCGAAATAATTCTGCAGGTAATCATCCCCGGCAAAGGCGCCGCTGATATCGATCATGCCGCGCCAATACGGGCTTAAGGGACCGGCGACCCCAGTTGCGATCTCACCCTTATAGCTGTCGAATTCGCCCAAGAGATCATGGCCCAATTGCCCGCGCAGATAAAACGCGCCCGGATGATAGGCGGCGAAAATCCCGCCTAAAGCCGTGGCATCGATATCATCCAGAGCGGCAATGCGGCCCGTGGCATCGCGGCCCGGCTCATAGGTGGCATTGACGCCGAAACTGAATATCTGGTTGCCAATAAATTTATAGCCCAGCCCTTCATAGGGCGCCATCATCGACTGGCGGTCAATGACCAGAAAGGCTTTTTGCTTGTATTCGGCATAGACGGCGGGGGTGAAAATCGCCTCGTAATCCTCGCTGCCCGGATATTCCGGCGCATGGGCGGCCCCGGCGGCGGCGGTCAATTCCCAGCCGCGCGGCAGCGAGGTCGCACCGGGCGACGTATCCCCCTGGCCGAAACCGGGATAGCGGGGCGGGTCCTTAGCCAGCGAGAAAGAGGAAAAACCAAGCAGACAAAGCAGGAAGGGGAAAAATAATTTCGTCATAAAAGGGGGCTCCGCCGGTTCGATGCCGTTATACCCCATGAATGTAACGAAGTCCCTTGTGCTTGAAAAGGCCTTGCAAGCTCTGTTATATCATTATTGACCTTTTACACCGCCTGACTGATAAAGAGGGGCATTTTAAACCAACAACGAACCTTATAGAGGCTAATTCCATGTTCCAACGTATTCTTGCCGCTCTTTTTCTTTGCTCTTTCCTTGCTGCCTGCGCCAATGGCGGCTATGGCGGCGGTTCCGCCGCGCCGGGTACATTCGGCGCCAATAAAACAACTGCCGGCGGCCTGGCCGGTGCCGGTCTCGGCGGTCTCGCCGGGGCCCAGTTCGGTAAAGGCAACGGGCGCCTTTGGACAACCGGTGCCGGTGTCCTGCTTGGTGCTTTAGCTGGAAGTTCTGTCGGGGCCTCCTTGGATAAGGCTGACGAATCCTATGCACAGCGCGGTTTCAGCCAGGCTGTCGCAGCCCCGGTCGGCCAGCCTATCACCTGGTCCAACCCGCAATCGGGCAATAGCGGCAGCTATGTCACAACTCGCACAGGTTCCCGCAACGGCCTGCCTTGCCGCGAATTCCAGCAGACCATCGTGGTTGGCGGACGCTCGCAACAAGCGGTCGGCCAGGCCTGTCAGAATGGCGACGGCACCTGGCAGATCCAGCAATAATAAAGACGGTATAAAAATTCCGCTGATCACAGCTTGATTGAAACGGATAAAGCGTTATTCTAAGGCCCTGACCCACCCCGGTCAGGGCTTTTTTATTGCTAGGGATACACAAGATGTCGGCGCCACAACTAATGAACGGAAAACGCGGTTTGATCATGGGGGTGGCCAATGACAAATCCATCGCCTGGGGTATTGCCGAAGAACTGCACAAAGCCGGGGCAACATTGGCATTCACTTACCAGGGCGATGTTTTATTAAAACGCGTTCAGCCCCTCGCCGCCAGCATCGGTTGCGATTTCCTTTTACCTTGCGACGTCTCCGACCAGGCCTCCATCGATGCCACCTTTGCCGCCGTCGAAGAAAAATGGGGCACGCTTGATTTCATCGTCCATGCCATCGGTTTTTCCGACAAGAAAGAACTGGACGGCCGTTACGTCGATACAAGCCGCGAAAACTTTTTGCGCACCATGGATATTTCCGTTTATTCCTTTACCGCTGTGACAAAAGCCGCTGCGCCTCTCATGAAAAACGGGGGATCGGCGCTCACACTGACCTATTACGGCGCGGAACAAGTCATGCCGCATTACAACGTGATGGGCGTGGCCAAGGCTGCGTTGGAATGCAGCGTGAAATATTTGGCTGAAGATCTGGGCCGCGACAATATCCGCGTCAATGCAATATCCGCAGGACCCATCAAAACCCTGGCCGCCAGCGGCATCAGCGATTTCCGCTTTATCCTGAAATGGAATGAACTCAACGCCCCGATGCGCCGCAACGTCACCCAAACCGAAGTCGGCAAATCCGCTTTGTATCTGTTGTCGGACTTAGGCAGCGGCGTCACCGGGGAGAACCTGCACGTCGATGCTGGTTACCACATCGTCGGCATGGTCGCGGTGGATAATGCAGGACAGACGGCGGAGTTGCTTGGCAGCATGAACAAGGAAGAGCCGGTTGCGGCTTAACCCCTTCTAACCGGGCCGCTGCTTTTGCTGCAGCCATGAAAAAGACAATAAAGGCGCAGCCTCTTTTGTTTCCGGCGCTTCTTTTTTTAATGTAATCGTCGAGCGCGTGTCGTTCCATTTTTCATTCAGAAAGGGCGTCACTTTTTCGACATATTTTCCGAGGGAAAGCGCATTCTGGCCCAGGATGTTTTCAAATAATTTGTTATTGATGGCGGCGGCGGTAAGCGCTGCGATCTCGCTCATCGCCGAAGGATGGCCGCAGAGTTTTTTGCAGCCGGAGACCAGCCCCATCTCCTTGTGCTTTACCTTGACATACCGCGCATTGAGAAGCGGCTCTTCCGGCAGGACATTATAATGGTTTATTCGCGCGACCCGGCCGCAGGCTTGGGCGGCGATGGCCAATTTTTCGTTTTGCGGCATGGCGCTGAATGAGGAAACCAGGCGGCCCTCGCAAACGGCTTCGACATCACAGTGAATAGAGGGAGACCGTTCCAGAGTTGCTACCTTCAATTGCACAATAAATTCGGCGCCCGTTTTCTTTTTATATTGCGGATCGCTGAGTTTATTTTGGGCATAGGCGAAAGAGGCGAAATAATAGGCCGCGGTGTTAAAATCCAGGGAAGCGATATCGGAGGACGCGGTCTGGGAAGAATTATTCGTGTTCAATTGAGGCACCACAGGGAATGACGTTCGAAGTGCTGCAATCTATCAAAAAACGCCGTGCTCTGCAGCAAAATTCGATTATGAATATTACTGCAAGAGACGGCGTTTTATGGCGGATTTATCCGGATTAAGCGGGCTGGTTTTCTTTTTTTTCCGCGCTGGTCGTAAAGACAAATTCATCATCGCGCAAATCGACCTGGATCAGGTCACCGGGCTTGATCTCACCTGCCAGCAATTTTTGCGACAATGGATTCTGGATCGTGTTCTGGATTACGCGCTTCAGCGGCCTTGCACCGTAAACGGGGTCGTAACCGCGCGCGGCCAGGCCTTCCTGGGCCAAGGGCAAAACCTCGAGTTCGATATTCTGCGCCGCCAGTAATTTTTCCAGACGCTGCAATTGCAGGACGACGATATCCTTCATCTGCGCGCGGCTTAATTTCTGGAACAATAAAATATCATCCAGCCGGTTCAGGAATTCCGGGCGGAAAGTCGAGCGCACGACTTTCATCACATCGTCGCGCGCATGTTCCACGCTTTCGCCGTCGGCCAGTTTCACCAGATATTCCGCGCCCATATTCGAGGTCAGGATGATCACGGTGTTTTTGAAATCCACCATGCGCCCCTGCCCATCGGTCAGACGGCCGTCATCCAGCACCTGTAATAATGTGTTGAACACATCCGGGTGCGCCTTTTCGACTTCGTCGAACAGGATCACCTGGTAAGGGCGACGCCGCACGGCTTCGCTCAATGCACCACCTTCTTCATAGCCGACATAGCCGGGCGGTGCGCCAAGCAGGCGGGAAACCGAATGTTTCTCCATATATTCCGACATATCGATCCGCAGCAGCGCCGTTTCGTCGTCGAATAAAAACCCGGCCAATGCCTTGGCCAGTTCGGTTTTCCCGACCCCTGTCGGGCCCAGAAACAAGAACGAGCCAATGGGGCGATTGGGGTCCTGGAGCCCCGCGCGCGACCGGCGCACGGCGTTGGAGACGGCGTCGATGGCCTCTTTCTGGCCGATGACACGGCGGCCCAATAATTCGTCCATGCGCATGATCTTGTCGCGCTCGCCCTGCAGCATTTTATCGACCGGAATTCCGGTCCAGCGCGAGACCACGCCGGCAATGTCGTCTTCGGTGACTTCCTTGCTGACCATGCGGTTCTCCTGCGCCCCATCGGAAACGCCAAGGTTTTTTTCCAGTTCAGGAATGCGGCCATATTTCAATTCACCGGCGCGCGCCCAGTTGCCTTCGCGTTCGGCGCGCTCCAGTTCAAGCTTGGCCAGTTCCAGCTCTTCCTTGATTTTCTGTCCGGCATGCAGCTGGTCTTTTTCCTTTTGCCATTGCCCGGTCAGTTCTTCGGATTGCTTTTCAAGATCGGCCAATTCGCTTTGCAATCGTGCCAGGCGATCCTGTGACGCCACATCTTTTTCTTTTTTCAGCGCTTCCTGTTCGATTTTCAACTGCACGATGCGGCGGTCGACTTCGTCAATGCTTTCCGGTTTTGAATCGGCCACCATGCGCAAGCGCGACGCCGCTTCATCAATTAGATCGATGGCTTTATCGGGAAGGAAACGGTCGGTGATATAACGGTTGGACAAGGTCGCCGCAGCCACAATGGCACCATCGGTGATGCGCACGCCGTGATGCAGGTCGTATTTTTCCTTGATCCCGCGCAGGATGGAAATCGTGTCCTCGACATTGGGTTCCTCGACAAAGATGGGCTGGAAACGACGGGTCAGGGCCGCATCTTTTTCGACATGCTTGCGGTATTCATCCAGGGTCGTTGCCCCGACCATGTGCAATTCGCCGCGGGCCAAAGCGGGTTTCAGCATATTGCCGGCATCTATCGCGCCCTCGCCTTTTCCGGCGCCGACCAGGGTGTGCATCTCGTCGATAAAGACAATGATGTCGCCTGCGGCTTCCTTGATTTCGTGCAGCACGGATTTTAAACGTTC